>NZ_JAXGFQ010000005.1:0-160700 GCF_051020825.1 Moorella naiadis (nom. illeg.) | reverse complement strand
TGGTCCGGCACCAGGACCACCCGCTCCGGGTCGAAGACCTTCTTGACGCCGAGTTTTTTAAACTCCTGGATGGCCAGGGGGGCGGTGATGTCGTTCCCCAGGGCCAGGTCCATCCGGGCGTTGATGAGCTGGCCGGGCTCCACCGCCTCTAACCCGGCGTGGGCGGCCAGGATCTTTTCCGTTATGGTCATGCCCATCTGGTGTTATCCCTTCTTCCTACTATCTACTATTTACCGCAGCAACCGTTAGTGGCATAGAGCTTTTCGAGCTCCTTGATCTTCGGCAAACCAATCAATTGATTAAAGTCACTGAAGGGGAGCATCTGGTTCATAAAGTCCCTGGTCGTACCCCTGGCCTTCAGAGTTGCCATTAGTTCTATCAACGCCCTGGCCGCCGTATAAACCGAGGCCGTGGGGAAAATAACCAGGCTGTAACCCAATTGCTCCAGCTCTTTAACCGTGAGCAAAGGGGTACGGCCACCTTCGACCATATTGGCCAGGACCGGCACTTTAAAAGAAGAACAGATCTGCTTCATTTCTTCCACCGTTTCCGGCGATTCGATGAAGAGGACGTCAGCGCCGGCAGCTTCGTAAGCCTTACCCCGGGCGATGGCCTCTGCCAGGCCCCTGCTGGTCCGGGCGTCCGTCCGGGCGATGATTACTAGGTCGGGGTCGCGCCGGGCCGCCACGGCAGCCTTAATTTTGTTGACCATTTCTTCTACCGGCACCACCTGGCGGTCGAGCATATGGCCACACTTTTTCGGTGAAACCTGATCCTCCAGCTGGACAGCCGCCGCCCCGGCTTTCTCATATTCCTGGACCGTCCGGATGGTATTAACGGCATTGCCAAAGCCGGTATCAGCGTCGGCGATGACTGGAATGGTGACGGCCGCCGCCGTGTTGTTGAGCCTGGTGGCCATTTCCGTCATGGTGAGCAGTCCCACATCGGGCTGGCCCAGGTGGCTGGCTGCCTGGCCGTAGCCGGTAAAATAGACGGCCTCAAAACCAGCCTGCTCAATGATTTTAGCCGTCAGGACATCATGGGCCCCCGGTGCCACTAGAATTTGTTGCTGGTTCAACAGCTGCCGTAGCCTGGTTGTAGGTCGCATCATTGCTTCCTCTCCCTCAATTTCCATGTTGTGATGTAAAGTACTGCCTGGCAAAATGCAGGGTCGCATACGGGTAATAGGGAGCCAGCAGCCCCAGGGAATACAAAAGATAATGACGGTCAATGATGATCTCCGGGTTCTCGGGTAAAAGGGAGATTCCCCGGTTGGCCAGGGCCTCCCGGACAATCCCCCTGGCTTCCTCTTCGGGCAAGGCCGTAAAAATACCGCCAACCGTAATGATATATTGAACCCCGCGCAGGTCCCGGCCCGTAGGCGTTCCCGGGGCAAGCCCCAAAACCGGGTCATACTCCTGGCTCAAGCACCCGGCATGGCGCTTCAGGGCCGTTTCTACGGCCGCTATGGCCAGGCCGCGATCAAAGTGGCGCTCCTCATCGTTACCGGCCAGGGTTTCCGTTTGCTCTTCGGCCCGGCTGCAGTAGGCTAGTAGTCTCTTTTCCTGCTCGTCATTAATCGCCAGCCCGGCCCGAAGCAAAACCTGACGCGGTCCCACTGTCTCCACAACCCCCCGGCAGCTGACCCGCAAGCCTAGATTTCCTTCCACTGTCCGGTAGGCTACCTGTTTTTCATTAGTTAAAATTAGGCCCCGCTCTTCCAGGGGTAGTCCCTCTAGTTCCGGGATAATTGAATGGACATCGGTAGTTGCTCCGCCCAGATCTACAACAACCAGGCTTCCCAGGCCTTTTTCTTCATAATGGCCCCGGGCCAGGAGTTCGGCGCCCATGAGGACGGCTCCGGGGGTGGGTATAATTTTCCCCCCGGGTATTAAGCCTTCCAGGTAACGCAGGCCTGGCGCCCGGGTAATCTGGCGGATAAACTCTCCATGGATGGCTTCCCGGGCCGGCTGGACCCTTAACTCATGGATAGTGGGCATGACATTGGCCACCCGCCGGCACCGGATGCCGGCGGCCGCCAAAATCGCGTCTACCTCAGCCTGGCTCTGGCTGTTACCGGCGATAATCACCACCGCCGGCAACTTTAAAGCGGCCAGCAGGCGCGCATTTTGAATAATAGCTTCGGTGTCGCCGCCGTCGGTGCCGCCGGTAAGAAGCACAATATCCGGCTTGATCTCCAGCAGGACCTCCCGGCGGTAGGCCGGGGTGTCTTCTTCGGACAGGACCTCCAGGACCCTGGCGCCGGCGTTCATGGCCACTTCCAGGGCGGCTTTGGCCGTCACCCGCGGCATATAGCCGATGGCTACCATCCGCAGGCCCCCGGCGGCGCTACTGGAGGCCAGGACCTGTTGGCCGGCCAAGTCAGCCAGCCGGGGGGAGCCAGGTAAATTGCTTAATGCCGCCTCCAGGCCAACGCGAATATCCTTGACCGTCGTCGGCGCCTGGGCCCGCGCCTGCCATACTAAACGGCCCTGCATGAGCCGGTAAGCATTTACCTTGGTAAAGGTGCTGCCAACATCAAAGGCTTTAATCTCCATCGCCAACAACCCTCATGGTCGCAATTTTTCCGGTACCACATAAACATAGCCATCCATAATCCGCCTAGCGGTGCGGCCCACGGCGGCCCTTTCCAGGGTGACCTCGCCATCCCTGGTACTGGCCGCCACCTCAATGGTAATAACTCCTGCCGGATGGCCGATGCGGATTAAACCCGCGTGGCGCTGGGAAAACGCATTAACAATGGTCCCGGGAATAGCGGCGGCCGCACCGGTGCAGGTGGTGCCCGTACCGGCGTAGGTCTTATGCATGACCTGCATGTACATCAACCGGGAAACAAAGTCGACCTCTTCTGCTTTAATCAATCTCTGGTTGGTAAAGCTATGGTAATCCCGGGGTGGGGCGACAAAGGCCAGCATGGGGAAGGCGGGGATACGCCGGCTGGCTTCCTCCGGCGTAGCCGCCAGGCCCATGGCGCAGGCCCCCAGGGCACGAATCTTCTCCAGGAGTCCCAGGAGTTCCGGGTTGCCATCCACTTCGGCTGGGGTTTCGGTACCTGTTAGGCCCAGGTCGGCCGCCCGGACAAAAACCATGGGGTTGGCCGCATCGACCAGGGATACCTCCAGACGGCCGTGGCCGGGAACATCTAGGACATCAACAGGTCGTCCCGTAGGTAGAAGTTTACCCGTAGCCGCCCCAGCTGTGCCGGCAAAATTGAGCATAATCTGCGCCCCTGTACCCGGCACCCCGTCAATTTGATAATCCCCCGTCACTGCGGCTTTGCCGTCCTTGACCGGCACCTCAGCAATAATTATCTTACCGGTGTTGGTATTGTGAATCCGGACCCTGGTCACGGGTTCTTCGGCCCGTACTAGACCCTCGTCAATGGCGAAGGGGCCTACGGCCGCCGAGATATTGCCGCAGTTGCCGGAGTAGTCGATTAGTGGTTCTTTGATGCTAACCTGGCCGAAGGTATAATCGACGTCGGCGTCAGGCCGGGACGGCGGCCCGATGATGGCCATTTTGCTGGTCAGGGGATCAGCCCCGCCCAGGCCGTCAATCTGCCGTACATCCGGGCTGCCGAAAATGGCTAATACGACCCGGTCCCGCAGGGCCGGATCCCGGGGCAAATCGTTTTCGTGCAGGAATATACCCTTGCTGGTCCCACCCCTGAGGATGGCACATTTGATCCGTAACATCTCACTCAATGATCTCGACCTCCTTAAATGGCGACCGGCGACTAATGTCCAAAGGAAGGCTCCCCCATCGGCTAGCGACGGATATTAGCCAATACGAGTTTATTTGCTACTTTCGCTCTCCTGCAGGTGCTCCCGGACCCAGGCTACCGGTTCCTGGGGATCGGTCCCCGGGCCAAAAAAGGCATCAACGCCGATAAAGCCCGGTCCCTCAGTTTTGATTTTCCCTTCCAGTTCGGCGTGTTCTTCCTCTTTTTCCGCAATGCGCCCGCCAGCTATAACCAGGACTTTATCCCGCAAGCCGAGCTCCTTTAAGCGCTGATCCAGGCGAGGGAAGAGGGTGACCCCCAGGCCGAGGAGATTACTTACCCCGACTACCTGGGCCTTGCTCTCGGCGACCACTTCCGCCACCGTCTCCGGCAGGTTCATTCCCCGCATGTAGATTACCTCAAAGCCGGCCTGCTGGAAGGCTTCGCGGATCTGGTTGATGCCCACGACATGGGCATCGGCCCCTACAGTGGCCAGGACAACTTTGGCCTTTTCCGTAACCGGGGGTACTGGTGGAACTGAAACTTCCTCCTGGCTGAAATCTAAATATCCAGGATCAATCATAGCCGGGCCGTAACCCGGTACATAACGGCGAATGCCGTCCCGGTCACGATGGGTTTTAACCGCCCGTTTCAAATCCCAACCGCCGGCCCGGGGTGCATCCAAAATCCCCTGTTTGCCGGCAGCTACAATCTTCTCGATTAACTCCTCTTGCTCAAAACGCCGCCAGAAATCAGCCGTTATATCTTCAGGTGCCGGCAGGGATTTTAAGCCCAAGGTAGCCGCCAGGACGGCCATGGCTTCAGTCAGGATAATTTCTTCCCGCCGGTCGATGGCCGGGTCATTAATGGTAATGGGGGCCATATTCTCAAAAATGTTCTGGGTGGCCCAAATAGCGTGGCCCATGGATTCGCCGGTGGGAATACCAACGGTTTCGGCCGCCTTGGGCCGGTAGAAATTGGTCCCGCCAAGCCTGGCCGCCATGGCCATGCGGGCGAAGTGCCCCTGCTCGGCGATTAAATCCGGCGGCGGGCTCTGAAAGGTTTCCGGCACTACGATGAGGGCTTCGCTCCACATTACCCGGCGGAAGGCGCGAATAGCGGCCAGGTCGGCCAGGAGGTTGATGCCGGCGATATTCATTTGCAGGGCGCCCAGCTCCGGCGGCAGGCCAGCCAGTACGGCCAGGCCTTCGGCCAGGAGGCAACCAGCCAGGCCGGAGCCGTCGGTGCCGCCGATATTGTTCAGGTGTTTATGGGACTCGATCTGGACGTAGATATTGTTCTCGGCGCAAATCTCCAAGGCCTTAAAGCCATTCTCAACCTTGGTTTTATAATCGTGAATGCCCCGACCGCCAAAGTGGACATGGATCACCGGGCCGATATCAGTCCCATCAAAGCCGGCGATAAAGGCATTAAGGATGGAAAGGTGGGGCGTATCGCCGGTGGCGTTGATGCGCAGGGGATGGACGGCACCCCCGCCCAGCTGCACAAATTCCCGCTCGCCCCGGGGAGTAATGCCGCCTTTACCCCGGGATTGTTCAATCAGCTCTGCCCCGTCCAAGGGGTCGATATGGCGGGTGGCCTCGGAATGGACAAAGTGAAACAGTTTAATACCCAATTGTTCGGCAATGGCGTACATATCCCGGGACTGCTTCATGGTCTCGGCCGCGGTGTTACGGCCCAGGATAGGGTTCTGAACCGGTATCCCGCTCCGGGCGGCCTGGCGCGCCAGTTCAGTCAAACGATGCCCATCCCGGACCACGCCGGCCACCTCCCGCGGGTAGGGCGCCGGCAACCCCTTAACCGAGCCGCCGGGTCCTATATCCGGCATGGTAACGTCAAAGATCTTGGCATAAGCCCGCACCCGGTCAATGTCTTCGTTAATAATCCTGTGCGTCTTTTCCTGCATAATCCTCGCTCCTATACTTTCGCTAAGGTACGACTACGATGCCTAACCTTTGCGCTGCTTCCCGGGCTGCCTGCAGGGAAGGAACGGCCTCTACCAGGGCCAGGCGACCGCCGCCGCGATTACGGGCGTCAACCATAACCCGGCCGGCGCTGGTCTCTATTGTCACCCGCTGTAACTGCGGTTCATTGGCTTTTTTAATCTCCACCTGGATGCCCAGCCGGGGCAATTCGTCCATGATCCGGTGATAGCTCTGGCTGTCGGCCGTGCTGGCGCCATAAACAGCACCCATGAGAATACCGGGGATATTGATGGCCCGCCGGGCAAAAAGCTCCGGGTAGAGTTCGATCAGCACCTTTTTAATCATTGCCCCGCCAGCCAGGGTGTGGGCGATCCGGGCGGTATTGGTAGGTGAACCTACGGCCTGGCTGCTACCGCCTACTACCACTTCACCAAAGGGCGCCGTCAGGGGATTGGTCAGTTCCGCCAGCCGGGCGACTTCGGCACGGGCCTGACCGGCTATTGCCCTTCGTCTCTGTTCTTCTTCATCTTTAACCTGAGCCTCAATATAACGGTCCACCCGGGGGTCGCTTTTGAAATAGGCTTCCATGTAGCGAATAACTTCCGGTACAATCGTACGCGCCGAAACCTGGTGGGCCTTGGCAGCCAGGGCCAGCATGACATCGATCGGAACGTTGACGGGGATATCTGTTTTGGTGGCGAGCCGGGCCGCCAGCTGGCCAAGCATCAGAGCCCCCCCTATATGAGTAGCACACAGGCCGGGAACCATGACCCTGGGGGTACAGGGGACGCCGATGGTCGGCGAGAGGGCGAGAACCACGGCCCGTTCTACCTCCCGAGGACCGCCCCCGGCCAGCTCCACCAGGGCGGCCGCCGTGCCGCTGGCCCCGGCTCCCAGGCCCTCCATATTGCAACCGGTCGTGGTCTTGCCGGCGCGGAAGAAGCTGCCTACCTTAAGGAGCACGGCTACAGCCGGCCAGACCTCTTCCGCCGGGTATCTCTCCAGCAGGGCTGCCGTCAGACCGCTAAAAACGCAGGCGTCACCGGTCCCGGCGCAGGGCGCCAGCCCCACCAGGTGGTTGCCCACCTGGGCGGCCAGGGTAAGGCTGACGGCCCGGTCCAGCAAGGAATCGTCCGTAATCTGACCGGGCTGGCTGGTTAACTCGTAGCCCACCTGCCCCAGAAGAAAACTGCTGCTGCCCCTGGTCATTCCCAATTGCACAGCCTGGAGGTTGTGGTCGAAGGCGGCCGCCACTCCGGCCAGCACTTCCTCCGGCGCGAGGTCCTGGCGCGCGCAGGCTTCGGCCAGGGCCGCCTCGCTGACCCGGGCCGTAAATTGCCCTGCTAATTTTAAGATGGCGCCCAGGGTTAAAGGCTGAGGTGAGCCGGTTTTCCCGGCCAGGTATTGGGTTATTGCCTGAACTTTATCCTTGCGGATCATGGCGTACCTCCACCCCGGCTGCTTCTTCCCAAACTTTTATAACTGCGGCTATATCCTGGCTCCCCAATCCGCGAGCCCGGGCCAGGGCGTATACCTGGCGCGCCAGACCACCAAGCATCAGGGGAACGTCATTCTCCCGGGCGGTCTGCAGGGCCAGATCCAGGTCCTTGGCCTGCAGATCGATGGCAAACCCGGGTTCAAAACGCCCCGGCAGGACAAAATTAGGTACTTTGGCTTGAAAGGCGTAGCTCTGGCCGGAACTGCTGCCGATGATTTCCCACATAACTTCCGGTTTGAGGCCGGCTTTCGCTCCCAGCACCAGGGCTTCGGCTACGGCAGCCATATTAATCCCCAGCAACAAATTATTCACTACTTTGACGGCATCCCCGGCGCCGCTTTCACCGACGTGATAAATCTTTGCACCCAGGCACTCCAGCACCGGTTTAACCTGATTAAAAACCTCTTCCGGGCCGCCGACCATGATGGTCAATTTACCGGCCCTGGCCCCGCTTACGCCCCCGGAAACCGGGGCGTCCAGGTAAGCAATCTGCTTTTGGGCGGCCAGGGTCGCCATTTTACGACTGTCGCCAGGGCCGACGCTGCTCATGTCGATAACTACCAAACCGGGCCGGGCACCGGCAAAAACACCCTTTTCCCCCGCCATGACCCCGGCGACAATGGCGGCGTTAGGTAGCATGGTGATTAAAACATCGACCTGACCGGCTACCACCGCCGGTGTCTCCCCGGCCCGGGCCCCTGCCTTTACCAGTTCCTCGACAGCCACTGGGATGACGTCATTAACTACCAGTTCGTGTCCATTTTTTATCAGATTCAGGGCCATGGGGCGGCCCATGTTCCCCAGGCCGATAAAACCAATCAGCATCCGCCGTTCCTCCTCACAATCCGCCATTTAACGGGGGTGACAGGGGTAGCCTGCCATCGCCTCCCCGTCAGGTCATATCCCCCCTTATGACTTTATTAGTTATTGCCCACCGCAATGGGTGTAGAGGGGCGGCAGGTTGCCCTGCCGCCTGCTCCCAACTACCGCAAACCGTCTTCGCACTTAGCCTCTTCTTTCTTTAAGCCACCAATCCGTGGCAAGGGCCGGCCCCCTTCGGTGACGACGGCGCAGACGACAATTTCGTCGGCTTTGGGTGCGTCGGGGACCCGTACTTCCATGGCATCATAGTGGCTGCGGACAAAACAGGCATTCTTATAATGCAGGGGTACATCAATGGCCGTCCCCATACCGCCCCGTTTCTTGGCCGAAGGGATAATGGCCTTGCCTTCGTACACGGCCGCGCGGAAGGGTTTACCCATTTTGGGGTGTAAGATGGCCGCCCCGTGCTCCAGTTCACCGTTTTCACCGATAATAGCGGCTTTGCCGTAGCTGTCTACCTCTTGAGGATCAATGCCCAGGGCGTCGACTGCCTTTTTGCCCAGCAATCCGCCCAGTTCTTCCCCGGCATCCATTAGCTCGGCAAGGTCCTCAACATACCGGCCGGCAAAGGGGTTCTTGATGACTGCCATGGCTGCTGCCTTACGTACCGGTTTGGCCAGGGTCTTTTCCCCTTCGATCAAGGTCTCTTCAACGATGGTGACGATTTTCCTGATTTCCATAATTCCTGCCTCCTAATAAAATTTTATAGAATTGGATGGACCAGGTAATCAGGATACTGGCGCATTTTACCGTTAAGAAATACTACTGCTCCTCTAAGCACACCCGCTTCTACCAGCTGGCGGCCTTTCGCTATCCCCCGTTCCAGGGCCGTATCCTGTAGTTCTGCCGCCAGGGGACCGACGGCGGTGGTTACCAGGAGGTCCGGGATATCGGTAGCCGGGTCAAGCTCCCGCGCCGGGCGGCGCTGGATCAACGGAGAATCAACATTCACGGCGTTCCCCAGGACGGTGGCGCAGGCATCGGCGACCGCCGCGGTAGAAGCAACAGCTACGGCCGCGTCGGCAATCCCCAAGGTAAAGCTGCGCCCGCCCCGGCCGCTGGTGGCTATACCGCCAAGATGGTCCCCTGCCTTAACCTCCAGGTAGTGGGAGGGGGCTACACCCAGGCGCGGGGCGATGCCGACCCGGGTCTTCTCCCCCCGGCCGAGGTGGATGGCGATATCACCGCCGTTATTGACCAGAACTTTGGTTGCTCCCTGCTCGACCAGGTAGTCGCCAACCAGTTCCGCTATGGTACCGGCGACGGCTGCCATGGGCGTAAGCTCCGGTGCGCCAGTGGTTTTAACGGCAAGATACATCCGCTGCAGAACTCGCGGCCAACCTTCAGAACCGGCAAGCAGGGGCCAGGGTTGGCGGGCCAGGGGTAGGTAGCGTTGTAAATCCCCCAGCCACCCGCTTACCAGTTCTTCCAGCCGGCGCCATTCCCGCCCCAGGGGCCGGCCCCGGCGCTCGGCCGTGACGCTCATCTGCACCGGGCCGATATCCAGCAGGGCGCGAAAGGGGTCCAGTAATTTAAACATTAATCATTGACCCCGGCGACAACTTCTTCCACGGGGCGCAGGCGGTGAAGGTGGCCGCCGATGCGCTCATAGGTGCTCTTCAGCATGGTATATTCCACCGGGGCTACTGTGGCCGGTGTCGGTACCCAGTAAAAGGCCGCCGGGGCCGCCACCTTTTCGACATCCACCATGAAATTGATGCCGCCGCCGGGCAGGAGCATGGCCGGTGCCCCCCCGATGGTCAGTTTTATTTCACCCCGGTGGACGGCCCGGGTAAGCTCTACCGGTAATGTAGTTACCCCGGCCCGGGCCGAACCGCCGGTGCCGCCGACATAAAGGGCCGAGACCCTGGCTTCTTCGCAGTTGGCGGCGATAAGGTCCACCACCTTCTTGACTTCCGGCGTCAAGGGTATCTCCCGGACGTCACCATCAGCCAGGATTTCGAAGAGGGCCGCTTTACGGGCTGTGGTCTCGGTGACCAGGATACGCATCCCCGGCCGGGCGATCTGCATATTAATGGCTTTGATGGCCAGGCGGGGATCGGTAATGGTGGTACCTCCCCAGCCATTACCGGGGTCGCCGAAATAACGACCGCGGGTGCTCTTACGCCCGGCCGGGACGACGCCGCTATAAGTCATGCCGACCTCCTGGCCGGCCAGATGTTCGGAGAAGAGGCCGACAATATGGTGGTCGAGGATAATGGCCTCATCCACCACCCCCTTCAGGTCGCGGGCAAAGAGACCGATGGTGGCGCTGCCACACCCCACCCGCATGGTGGTATCCTCCTGGCCGTCGATTACCGGGCGGTGCCCTACCTGGAGTTCCAACTTGCCGCCATTTTCCACCTTTAAGGTCACCCGCCGGCCGTTGGCCAGGTCGACAATCGTCCGGGCGGCCATAAAGCCAAACTTGCCGGTTAAAAGGTTAGCGCCGCCGATATAGAGCATCTTCGAGCCATATTCCTCGGTATCGACCATGCCCACTACCTGGCCGTCGCGGCGGACCCTGGCGCCTTCCTCACCCAGGTGCAGGTTGGTATCAATCTTTACTTTGATACCGCTGTAGCTTAAGGGTGCCTCCGTTACGACGGTCACGACCTCAATATCGCCCCGCTTACCCTGGACAATATAAGGAGCCGGCCGCGGGCAGGGATACTCGGTCCCGGCGCCGATGGCCGTAATCAAGGGCCATTCTATTTCCGGCGGTGGCATTACCGGCCTGGGGGCGCTGGTAACCAGGGGGCGGTTACGGATTAGCTTACCATGGATATTGGTATAACGGCGGCAAGCGCCGGTAAAACCCTCCTGGACCTGGCATTGGACCGGGCAGTGGCTGCAGGTGACACTCCCGGCATAGGCTTCTTCTATCTTTTGTGCCGCACCCCGGTTGCAGACCCGGGTGCAGATGCCGCAGGAAGAACACCCGGCCCCGATGCTGGCCTTCTTTGCGGCTATGATTATGCATTCCAGGGGGCAATTCCGGGCGCAAAGGCCGCAGCCGTTACATAGTTCCAGGTCAATCTTGACCATCAAACAGGCCTCCAGCTTATTTTTTAATGCTTACCTTTCTGGTGGCCGGCGGCGTGTTCCGGCTCTTTTCAGCCTTAATCTCCCCATCGACCAGGACCAGGGCTACGCCGGGCAGGTCGCCGGCAGCCAGGGCACCCAGGGCATCCTGGCCTACTGAGCCCATGGGGGTGTCCATAAGGACCAGGTCGGCTTCTTTACCCGGCGCGATAACACCGGTGTTGAGTCCGAAGACCTTGGCTGTATTTCCCGTAGCCGCCGCTATTGCCGCCGCAGCGGGAATCCCGGATACCGAGGCCAGGAAGGCGATATTCCGGAGGATGCCCAGGGGAATGATGCCGGTGCCGGATGGGGAATCATTACCCATGATCAGGCGGTGCAACTCGTTACGTTCCTGTAACCTTTGCGCCATCAGGTCGGCGATACGGAAATTGCCGCACTGGACCATTTCGACGGCAAAGTCAGTCTCGTCGATGATTTTGATGACCTCTTCCTCCGGGATGGCTGTGGGGCCGCCGTTGAGGTGAGAAACAACGTCCGGTTTGGTGGCTATCACCTGGGCCGCGGTGACCGTCGAGCTGCCGGGGATGGAAGTACCGCCGGTGTGCATGGCTACTTTAAAGCCGTATTTATGAGCCCACGTCACCATAGGAGCGGCCTGCTCCGCCGTCTTGACGCTCCCCAGGCCGATCTCGCCTACCAACCAAACACCGGCCGCCGCCAATTCGGCGAAGTCGGCTTCCGTCAGCCCGGTTTCCAGGATCAGGGCGCCGCCGTGGAGTTTTACCCCCCCAGGCCGGGCGTTGGCAAAGGATTTATGGGCTAAAACAGCCAGGGCTTTGGTACCAGCAGGGTCCTTGGGGCGCCCCGGGGTATGGCACTCCCCGGCGGAGATCATGGTAGTCACGCCGCCGTGCAGGGAGCCGGAAATATAGTCGGCGGCTTTCTGCCGCGGCGTGTAATCCCCCAAAACCGGGTGGACGTGGGAGTCAATCAGTCCCGGGGTGACGGTCATCCCGCCGGCGTCGATTTCGACCTCGGGGCTTACTCCCTGCAGGACATCCCCGTTGCCTACGGCGGCTATCTTGCCGTCCTTTATGAGGATGGTGTCACCCGCCAGCAGAGGCTGCTGGATGTCACCACTGACAATGGTACCGATGTTTTTAACAACTACGGTGCTCATTTGGTATCCTTCCTTTCCTCTCCGGCTTTTTTTATCCCGGCTACAACCCTTTCGGGTGTTAGCGGCAAATCATAAAAGCGGAATCCCAAGGCGTCGGCAACAGCGTTGGCGATGGCCGCCGCCGTAGGCACCAGGGCTGGTTCCCCTACCCCCTTGGCACCATAAGGCCCGCTGGGCTCGAGTTCTTCAACAATAATCGGTATTACCTCCGGTACATCCATGGCCGTTGGCATCAGGTAGGTGGAAAAGGCCGGGTTTTGAATCTTGCCCTCCTTAACTACAACTTCTTCCATCAGGGCGTAGCCAATACCCATACAGCAACCACCCTCAATTTGTCCCTCAACATTCGGCGGGTTGACGGCTTTCCCTACGTCATGGGCGGCTACTATTTTCTTGACTTCGACAATCCCTGTTTCCGTATCCACTTCCACCTCGGCTATCTGGGTGGCGAAGGCATAGGTGGCATAGGGTATCCCCTGGCCGGTAGCTGGGTCCAGCCTGGTCGTAGCCGGGTTGAACCAGCCATGGCCCAGGGTTAAAATCCCCTCACCCCGGCATTTGGCGATAACCTCTTTGATGCTGATGCCAGCCCGCTCTTCACCATGCCAGACCTGGCCGTTTCCCAGGCTGATCTCTTCCGGCGCCACCCCTAAGATAGCCGCCGCCCTGGCGATTACCTCTTGTCGGGCCTTCCGGGCTGCCTCCAGAACGGCATTGCCCGATATATAGGTCTGGCGGGAGGCCGAAGTCGCCCCGGCGTCGGGGGTTACGCCGGTGTCGGCGGCAACGACAATCACGTCTTCAAAGGGAACCCCCAGGGTCTCAGCAGCGATTTGGGCCAGGGCAGTACTGGATCCCTGGCCGATGTCGGCACAGCCGGTCAGGACGATAACCGTGCCATCGTCGAGGAAATCGACGAAAGCGCCGGCCGGATTGGGGAGTCCGGTATTGCCAATGCCGTACCACATGCAGCCAATACCAAAACCTTGCTTTTTCACCTGCCGTCACCTCCCAAGCCGGGCATGACTTCCAGGGCCCTGGCCCAGGCTGCTTCCAGGGTTTTCCCGATGCCGACGCTATTAACTAATTGCTGGCCGGTGGCGGTAACCGAACCGGCCCGCAAAACATTTCGCCGACGGATCTCCAAGGAGCTTATTTGCAGCTCTTTGGCCAGTAAATCCATCTGGCTTTCATGGATAAAGGCTATCTGGGGCACCCCAAAACCTCTCATGGCGCCACTGAAAGGGTTATTGGTGTAAACGCACAAGGCCTCGAGATCAACGTTAGCTACCTCGTAGGGGCCGGTGGCATGCACCGCCGCCCGGGTCAAGGTCGCCGGGCCATAAGAAGCATAGGCTCCCGTATCGCCGATAATCCTGGCCTTAACCGCCAGAAGTTTACCGTCCCCGGCTGCGGCACTGGTACAATCGACGATGAAGGGATGCCTTTTAGCAGTGGCCACAAAGGATTCCTCGCGGTCATAAACCATCTTCACCGGCCGGCCCAGTTTCAAGGCAGCAAGGCCCAGGAAACACTGGACGGAGATATCCAGTTTGCCGCCAAAACCGCCACCGGTCGCCGTCTGGATGACCCGAATTTTGTTTAGCGGCAGCCCCAGGACACGGGCTACATCTTTACGGTCATAGTGGGGGTTCTGGGTGGCCACTTTGATGATCAGCGTATCATTATCTAGGTAGGCTACTCCAGCCTCGGTTTCAATATAGCCGTGCTCCACCCTTTGGGTGGTATACCGCCTGCTGACTACCACTGTTGCCTGCCCCAGGGCCGCTTCGACGTTACCCCTTTTGATTTTCGTTACCGTGAGGATATTACCACTATCATGAATGGCCGGGGCTCCTGCGGCCATGGCAGCCTGGACGTCATACAGGGGCGGCAATTCCTCGACTTCTACCTCAATGGCATCCAAAGCTGCCAGAGCGCTGGCTTCGTCCTCTGCGGCCACCAAAGCTACGGCGTCCCCTTTGAAACGGATCTTGGCGGTAAGGACCGGTTGATCTTTGACGATAATACCGTAACTATTGGTACCGGGAATATCGGCATGGGTAAATACAGCTATTACACCGGGTATCTTTAAGGCCCGGGAGGCGTCTATCTTCTTTACCAGGCCATGGGCCACTTTACTCCGCAGGACCTTCAGGTGCAGGGCACCCGGTATATCCAGGTCGCCAGCATACCTGGTCGCGCCCGTTACTTTCCCGAAACCGTCCACCCTTGGTACCGGCCGACCGACGATATTTTTTTCAAGCACCGGCAGCACCTGCTTCCGTTTTTAATTTAGATGCCGCCATCTCCACAGCTTTGATAATCTTGGCGTAGCCGGTACAACGGCAAAGGTTGCCGGAAATCGCCCGGGTTATTTCCTGGCGGCCGGGGTTAGGGTTACGATCCAGGAGCACCTTGGCCGCCAGGATCATTCCCGGGGTACAAAAGCCGCACTGGACGGCACCGGCCTCTATAAAGGCTTCCTGCAAAGGATGGAGCTTGCTTTCGGCAGCAACACCCTCAATGGTTACTACTTCTTTACCTTGAGCCTGGGGCGCCAGTACCAGGCAGGAATCCACCAATTCGCCATCAAGGATAACCGTGCAAGCACCGCACTCGCCCTCGCCGCACCCTTCTTTTGTTCCTGTAAGGTGTAAAACCTCACGTAAAACATCCAGTAAACGCATCCCGGGATCGATATCTACTGCCACCAGTTCACCGTTAACCTTCATTTCCAGATGAAACGCGGCCATTATGCCACCACCTGACCGTTAACAAAGAACAACCTGGTTAATAAATCGCGGGCTATACCCTTAATCGCTTCCCGTTTATAGGGTGCTGAAGGCCGCGGACCCAGCATCCTCGCTACTTCCCGCTCCGCTTCGCTGACAAAATTCTCGAGTAGCGAGGATGAAGGTCTTTGCCCTGCGAGGACTCCTTCCAGGGTTAGATTGCGGGAAGGATTAGGGCCTACCGCTCCCAGGGCTACCCTGGCCCTGGTGATAAAGTCGCCATCCAGGGTGATAATTACGGCCATATTCATCCTGGCTATAGCCAGGGCTTTGCGCCGGCCCAGTTTGATAAAACCGCTTCTATTTCCCGGGGGCAGGGCTGTAAAGAATACCTCCTGGATAATCTCCGACGGTTGAATACTGGTCTTTCCCACACCACATAGTAATTTAGCGACAGGTACTATCCTCGTCCCCTGGCTGGAAACCAGCCTGGCCTTTGCCTCCAGTGCTACCAGGGCCGTCACCGTATCGGCTGCCGGCGAGGCATTGGCGATATTACCACCGATAGTCCCCTGGTTTCTTATCTGCGGCGAGCCCACTGTAGAAGCTGCTTCAGCCAGCAGGGGCACCTGATTCTGGACTAACGGCGAAAATTCCAGCTGGCTAAAGGTTGTCAGGCTACCCAGATGGATCTCCCGGCCGTCATCCTTAATCCCCTTTAATTCCTCCAACCGGGAGAGATCTAGGAAACCCTTTATTCTTAATTCGCCCTGGCGAACAGCAGGTACAAGATCAGTACCTCCCGCCAGGGGACGTAATTGGCCCCCGGAATCCGCTAATATAGTGAGGGCTGCCTGCAGATTGTCCGGTTGATAAAAATCATTAAGCTTGAGCAAGGCCATCTCTTCCCTTATCCTTTTTGTACGGGCGCGGGCGGCCGTCCGGGCTACCCGCACCCGGCCTGATGCACATACCAGGCAGCCATCACATCCTGGCCAGTTCCTCCAGGGTCTTGCCTTTCGTCTCAATGCCCAGCAGCAGCATGCCCAGGGCCGTGGCGACGAAAACAGCCGTAAAGAGGATGAAAATCAGGGGGTAGGCCGCTGCCTGGCCCATGACCACAATCATCTGGCCGACAATCATCGGCGCCAGGATGGCGCCAATACGGCCGCAGAAGGAGGCCCACCCGGATCCCGTCGCCCGGATGGCCGTCGGGTACATCTCCGGGGTGTAGGCGTAGAGGACGCCCCAGGCCCCCAGATTGAAGAAGTAAACGGCCAGGCCCCACCAGATGATCTGGCTGGTGGTGACGCTTAAAGAGAACATGTAGGCCGCTACCCCGCTTAAAACAAGGTAGGACACCAGGGTGGCCTTGCGGCCGATCTTCTCCACCAGGTAGGCGGCGCTGAAGTAGCCCGGTACCTGGCCCAGGGTCATGATGAGGACGTATTCAAAACTCTTGATAATGGCGAAACCTTTACCCACCATCAGGGAGGGCAGCCAGGTAACAATGCCGTAATAGGAAAAATTAATGCCAAACCACAGGATCCACAGGCAGAGGGTGCGCCGGAAGTAGCGGGAGGACCAGAGGTCGGCAAAGGTGGCTTTGACGGCTGTTTCGCCCGTGGCCGCTACCGGGCTGGCCGTTACCTTGCTCGGGTCGACGCCGCAACTCCTCTCAATCCTTTCAACTATTTCCCGGGCTTCTTCTTCTTTCCCGGTCTTCTCCAGATAACGGGGCGATTCGGGTAAAGCCCGCCGCAGGACGGCGGCGTAGAGGGCCGGCAGGGCGCCGATAAAGAAGGCCAGGCGCCAGCCCCAGTGAGGTACGGCCAGGTAACCGATGAGGGCGGAGGCGATCCAGCCGAAGGCCCAGAAGCTCTCCAGCAATACCGACATTCTACCCCGGTACTGGGCGGGGGAAAACTCGCTGGCCAGGGTGAAGGCTACCGGCACCTCGGCTCCCAGGCCCAGGCCCACCAGGAAGCGCAGGGTCATGAGCATGGTGTAATTGACGGATAAACCCGCCAGGAAGGTGGCGATGCCGTAGAAGATCAGGGTGTAATTAAAGACCCGCTTCCGGCCCCAGAGGTCGCTCAAACTGCCACCGAAGACGGCGCCTAAACCCATCCCCAGCAGGCCGATGCTCCCCAGGGCTCCCATCTGGGTGGCCGTCAGGCTCCATTCCTTACCTACCGCCGGCAGGACAAAGGCTACCAACCCCACGTCCATGGCGTCGAAGAGCCAGCCGATGCCGCAGATAAAGAGCATCTTGTAATGAAAACTACTCAATGGCAGGCGTTCCAACCGCTCGGCAATACTCAAATACTTTACCTCCTCCTGTTGTGAAAATAATTTTCGCCCGCGGCATAAAACCTCATATTAGGCCTTTTTGGTAACCACCTCCCGCAAGTCCTACTAAAGAACCATCTGAAGAACCATTATTGCAAAAAGCATGCCAGGCGCCGGGCGTGCATTTGCTGATATTAGACAATTATAAACGTTTAATCCTCGTATCATAAATAAAACGTTTTCCGTTGCTGAAACAAGATGCGACACCTTAGGAAATATCCTCCCTCAACTTTCGCCACAGGGTGGAGCGACTCACCCCCAGTAATGCCGCCGCGCGAGTTTTATTCCCCCGGGTCTGGCGCAGGGCTTCCAGGATAACCTCCTTCTCCAGGTTGCCAATCTCCTTTTTCAGATCGTCTTTACGTTCGCCCGCCCGGAGACTTAAATCCCCGGCTTTAATCTTAACCGTCTCTTCATAAGCTCCTTGCTGAAGAACCATACCTATCAGTTCTTGCACCTGGTGCTCGCTCAAATTAGCCGTCAGGGCCAGGGCCATAATCCTTTCGGCAATGTTTTGTAGCTCCCGCACGTTACCGGGCCAGGAGTAGGCGGGCAGGTGCAATAATATCTCCCGGGCAATCACCGGCGCATAACGGGCCAGGGCCCGGTTGGCTTTAAAAAGCATGTCCCTTAAGAGAACCGGGATATCTTCTTTACGTTCCCGCAGGGGTGGCAAATGGAGGGGTAAGACATTCAAACGGTAATAGAGGTCAGCACGGAAGGTTCCCTCCCGGACTGCCGCCAGTAAATCGCGGTTGGTGGCGGCGATTACCCGGACATCCACAGGGATAGTGTACTGGCCGCCCACCCGCATAATCTCCTTTTGCTGGAGAAATCGCAGGAGTTTAATCTGGATAGCCTGGGAAATATCGCCAATTTCATCCAGGAACATGGTCCCCCCATGGGCCAGTTCAAAAAGCCCCAATTTACCGCTCTTCCTGGCCCCGGTGAAAGCCCCCTCCTCATAACCAAAAAGCTCACTCTCCAGGAGGTTCTCCGGCACAGCGGCGCAGTTGATGGCGACAAAAGGCTGGCCCTGTCTCTGGCTGGCGTTATGAATGGCCTGGGCAAAAAGCTCTTTGCCAGTGCCGGTTTCGCCCATAATGAGGATCGTGGCTTCGGAACGAGCGTACTGCCTGGCCTGGGCAATCGTCTGCTGGATGATCTGGGATTCACCGACGATCTCCGCAAAGGTCGTCTTGGCTTCCAGCCCCTCCCGGCGGGCCTTGAGGCGAATCTGGTGCTCGGCCTTCTGAATGGTGACGATATCATGCAAGGTAGCCACCGCACCCCGGGGCTCGCCGCGGACGATAACCGGCACTTTATTAACCATGACCTCTTTATCTTTGATTCGTTCCAGTTGGTTAAATAGACCACGGTCGCTGCTAATCACCGCTTCCAGCTTTAACGACGGTACGACCTCCCCCACCGGGCGGCCGGTAGCCCCCTGGGAACTGATGCCGGTAATCATCTCGGCAGCCGGGTTGAAGGCGGTAATAATTCCCTGCTGGTCGCAGGCGATTATGCCATCGCAGGCAAAATCAAGGATGGCCTGGACGCGCTGGGTCTTTTCCATCTCCTGGCGTCGCACCCGGGCCAGTTCCACTGCCCGCTCTAGGGCTTCCAGGACGGCTTTGGGCGTATATACATAAACCGCCTTCAGACCGTGGCGCCGGGCCAGGTCCCAGGCCAGGCTGGCGCCCACAATCACCACTGGTTGCTCCTGACGGCTGAGTTCATTAAAAAAAGCCTCTCCTTCAGCCGGGGTCTTCAGGGCCACTTGATTGACCGGGAAGGGGAGAACCTCCTTCAAGTCATTGAGTTCATGAATTATTTCACTAAAGTGGACAAAATAGACCGTTTCATCACCGGTACGGCTTTGCAGGATTGTCTTCAACATGTCATAACCGGAGACGGTAACCGCTACTACCGGGGTTTGTAAATTATGCCGGAGCATGCGGGCATTGCCGCCACCGCTGACAAAAACGTCCACCTGGCCGCTGGCTTCAATCTGGCGGGCCATCTCCAGGGTCGTCTGCTGGTCAAACAGTCCTTCTACCAGCTCGATTTGCGCCTCCCCGCTAAGCTGAGACTGCACTTCCCGAACAACGTTCGTTAATTGACCCCAGCTTACTACCACCACTTTTAGGGACATACCTGGTCTCCCTCCCGGGTGTCATGCCCTCTGTTGGACATATCTAATGTGTTCAGCTTTATCATTGATTTATTCGCCAGGGAAACGTTTTTTCCTGTATAAGCTGAAAGCAAGCTAAAAAGCCCCCGGTACCGCTACGGACCCAGGGGCTATTTTACCCTCAAACGCTGAATCGTTGTAAAGTAAGCCTTAAAATAAGAAGTAGCAGTCAACAGTCTCCTCGATTAATGGAAGAATCTATCTCAAGTGGCTTCAGTCTCTCCAGACTCAACACCCTGATGGGAGGTCGAGCGCGCGGGGGCTCAATTTCCCCGGCGTCGTCCTCCTCTTCCCTCAAAACCTGGCGGAGGAGTAAGGTGCAAGTCCGGCCCTGGCATAGACCCATACCCGCCCGGGTGTACCGTCGGATGGCCGCCAGAGAGTTGCATCCGGCCCGAACGGCTTCCCGTACCTCTCCGGCAGTAACCTCCTCACAGCGGCAAATAATAATGTCATCAGGAATCGGCAACTTGAAAACCCCCCCAGCGTTCAAGATAATAAGGTTCTAACGACGGTGACGTAGCTCCATCCACAATCAATTCGGCCAGGAGGCGGGTGATAATAGGAGTTACTACCAGCGTACTTTTAAAGCCGGAAGCTAGATAGAGATTGTCGATGGCCGGCACAGGCCCTACAAAGGGTTCATGATCGTAGGTGAAGGGCACCGGGGCAATCCAAGAACGCAGGCACGTCAAGCGGTTTAAAGCGGGCAGGTAGCCTTGGACACCTTTGATTATGAGCTGGATGCTGCCGGCATTCACTGTTTGGCGAAAGGCCGGATCAACAGTGCTGACCTGCCCTAAAATCAAATTACCCCGGGCCGTAGGATTCACAGCCGTCTCGACGGCCTTTAAGCCGTCTATTTTGTCCCATCCCCCGCCACCCAGGGCCCTCCGGGTGGCTTCCTCTTCCAAAGACGCCCTCTCTGAATGGACGGTTATAATAGTATGGCGTAAAAAGCCGGGCACCGGAGCTGTAACCAGGGCTTCGCCGTGGATATAAAACTGCGGTATGTCTAGGGAGAGCAACAGCCCTAAGGAGCGCGTCCATGCCCCTGCCGCCAAAACCACCATTCCGGGCTGGAACACGCCGTGATCCGTTTCCACCTCTGTAACTCGCCCCGCGGTAACTTTAAACCCGAGCACCTCATAGTCCATGCCAAGATTGGCCCCTTGTTCAGCCGCCCGGCGGCAATAACCGGCAACCAGTTGCAATGGGTTTACCCGCCCCTGCTCCATATACAGGGCGCCCTGTATCTTCGCGACATCTAAAGAGGGCGCCTGTTCCTTTACTTCCGCCGGCGTCAGGAGCGCTACGGGAAAATTGACCCTCTGCAGGTTGCCGAGGATTTCCCCGGCTTCTTGGCATTCAGCCTGGTTGCGAATCAGGGCTAATACCGGACAATTTTCGTATTCTAAATCCCATCCCAATTCTTCGTCTAAATGCCCAAATTCACGAAAACCGGCCAACGCCAACTCGAAACTAAAGCCCGGCTTGCAATCCGCCAGCAGCACCATTCCCAAGTTGGCACCCGAGGCGCCCCCCGCCAGCCCGTGTTTGCTCAACATCACCACCCTCAGGCCCCGCCGCGCCAGCTGCCAAGTCAGGGCCGCCCCTATCATCCCCCCGCCGATGACCAGGACATCCGGTTTTTTAACCAACCTCCACCACCTTTCTCTGCCGCGCTAACCTGCGGGCTGATGGTGCCATTTCCCTGGGCACTGCCACCGTAACCACGGCCGTACGGTCGTTTACCGAAGGATTGGTTACCCGCAATACGCGCCCGGTACAAACTTCGCGCCCTTCTCGATCAACCATCTTAACTATTTGGCCTTGCTCCGGCCAAGGTAACATTTCCCACGGCAATGATACCGTGGCCGTATCTTCGGCGTAGTTCAGGTTCACAACAAAACAGGCCTGGCCGGGACATGCTGCCACGCAACGCCCGCAGCCGTTACATTTATCCAAATCGACCGCCGGGATATTGGTAATCGGCCGGCCAACTTTAATGGCTCCCCGCGGGCAGGCCGTTTCACAAGGGTTGCAGGGTATGCCTTCCAGGCACTCAACAATGACTTTAGGGCCCCTCCCCCCTATTTTTTGCCATACTTGATCATTTTTCTCATGATTTATGCTAAAATTCCGCCCCCGCAACTCTGCCAGCCCGGCGGCAATAGCCTCAATTCTGCCGGCGGCGGCTGCCGGCGCTATAAGGCCCAGATACTTTGCCGCCGCCACAGCAGCCAGTTTGCCCTCTTCCATGGCGGTGGAGGCCTCCTCGACGCCGGAAGCATCCCCGGCCACAAAAACGCCCGGCACACCGGTCGCCAGGGTGGCGTCATACTCGGGGACCCACCCGCCGGCTTCCCGGCTGAAATGCAGCCGGCATCCGGCCATAGCAGCCAGCTCGTAAGCCGGCGTCAACCCTACCGCCAGGCAAATGGTATCCACCTCAAGCATCTTTTCACTGCCGGGCACCGGCAGGCCGGAGGATAAGGCCGCTATTACCGCCCCTTCGACGCTTTCACGCCCGACAGCCTTTAAAATTGTATGGCTGGTCAGTACCGGCACACCTAAACTTTTAATTTTAGTCGCATGGACCTCATAGCCCCCGATGTGGGGCTGGGCTTCGACTACGGCAACAACCTCGGCCCCCCCCTGGAGGAGTTGATAGCTGACAATTAAGCCGACATTGCCGGCTCCTACCATTAAAATCCTTTTGCCCGGCAAAACCCGGTGAATGTTGGCCAAGGTCTGGGCGGCGCCGGCCGTCATCACGCCGGGCAGCGTCCAACCGGGAAAGGCCAGGGCTTTTTCGTTGGCGCCGGTAGCCAAAATAATAGCCTTCGCCGCCACTGAAACTGAACCCTTGGGGGTAGCAATCCCCAAGACCTTGTCGGGGAAAATTCCATATGCTACTGCATCGGTCATTACTTGTATCCCGGCGGCCTGCACGGCCTCAACAAGGCGGGCGGCTATTTTATATCCGCGCACCCCCGCCCAATGCCCCCGCGAACCAAAAAATTTATGAATCTGTTTGGTCAGCTGGCCACCGAGGGCTTGGTTTTCATCAATCAGCAGGACCCCGGCGCCGAAGTCAGCCGCCTTAGCGGCGGCAACTAAACCGGCGGGGCCTCCCCCGACTACGGCAATGTCAACGATGCCTGGAAGCAACGCCCAGACCCCCTACCCTTGACTCTTGATCTCCATGCCTTCCCGGACCAAAGTAATACACGAGCGCACATTCTGCTCCCCGTCAACTGAGACGAGGCAGTCGGAGCAGCGGCCGATACAGCAAAAAATTCCCCGCGGCTCTCCCTTTTTATCGGTAAGACGCAGGGCCTTGACGCCGTTCGCCAGCAGGGCGACGGCGATGGGCTCCCCTTCGTACGCTTCAACAGGCCGGCCATTATAATAGATAGTCACCGTGCGTGGCTGGGGAGCTGGTCCCAGGACGGGATGCTCGTTAATACGCAGCACCGCAATCGCCTCCCATCAACATGCTGCCGGCGCAAAAAAGGATTGCCGGCCTGCTGGCGACCTCACCGGCCGGCAATCCCCCCAGCACCACTTATTTATTCTTACTCTTGGCGATTAGTTCATCGACATTGATCTTGCCGGCCTTTAAATCGGCCATAATCGCTTCGATTTTTTGCTTGGCCTCGGGTTTGACCACCTTGGAGGCCAGCTGCTCGTTCCAGTACAGGCCGGTGGCGCCTTCCTTTATGCCCACCAAGTAAGCCTTGGCCTGAAATTGCCCGTGGGCAATCAGATCCGTAATATAGGCGATCCCCACCGGCACGCTCTGTTTGCTGCTGACCACGACATTTTCCGGGGCCAGGTTGGACTGGTCCTTCCCATAGCCGATTACCAGAACTTTTTTGTCCTTGCCGGCCTGGATGACCCCCAGGCCCGCCTGGTCCGCATCCTGCATAACTATATCGGCGCCCTGGTTGATGAGGGCCACAGCCATCTCCCTGGCCTTGGCTGCATCGTCAAAGTTGCCGGTGAGGGAATCTAAAACCGTTACGCCGGGGTTGGCGTATTTAGCCCCCGCTATAAAACCGTCGCGGCAATTTATTATGGAAGGTATCGACATGCCGCCGACAAAGCCGACTTTATTGCTCTTGGTGATTAGGCCAGCCGCCACCCCGCCGAGGAAACCTACTTCTTTGTTGGCTATATCCAGCGAAGCGACATTGGGTTCCTGGGAAATGTCGCTACTAGTGACGACAAATTTCGTCTTCGGGAAGTCTTTAGCCACTTTCTTCGCGGCATCACCAAATTCAAAACCGTGGGCAAAGATGACATTGTAGCCCGAGGAGGCGTAGGCCCGGAAGGCCTCCTCCTGGTCGGACTGGCTGACGTTCTCCCGGTAGGCCACCTCAGCCCCCTCTTTTTCCTTAGCCAGCATCAGGCCTTCATAGGCCGAGGCATTCCAGCCGTTGTCGTTAATTGTTCCCGGCAGGAGCATGGCAATCTTTAGTTTCTTGGTTTCCGCCTGCTGGCCGGCGCCGGTTTCCTGCTTAGTCCCTTCTTTAGGCGGATTGGCAGCCTTGTTGCCGCAACCACCCAGGAAGGCTGCCGTAAAAACTGCCAGCGCCAGGATTATCCCCCAAATGTAAACCTTCCGCATTTTGTCTTTCCTCCTTTTTTCTAATAAATTCGCCTTCAACATTAACTCTGGCCCTTTGGCCTAAAACTACTTCAGCTCCGGCCCGCTTATTTCATTGTTATAGCCTCCTTTCCCGTTAAAAAACCGCTTTTATTAGCACTTTTATTTAGAGGTTGACAACCATGGCTAATTCAACCAGACCCGGCTTAAAATACACGTTAACATAGCAGGCCGGGTTGTCTTCCAGGGTGTACCATACCTCCTCCCACCAGGTTAAAGGGGCTGAAAAATCTTTTTGAAATATCCCGGCCGCTCTGCTATAGGTCCTTGATTTCATCCAGATAACCATCTTGGCCAATTCGCTTGCGCAATGCAGCTCATAATACTCTTTTAGGGTGCGGCTGGGCTTTTGCTGCCAGGCAGGGCTCAAAAAATATTTATGGGGAACTTCTATTTCGGCCAAAATCGCCGGCTGTTCGTTTTTGTAATATAACCAGTCGAAACTCCACACCTCATCTTCAGGTCCCAGGTGAAGCTTTGCCCTCGCGCCTGCAGAAGCCGCTGTTTTCACCGGTTGACTTTGTTCTACCCGTACTACTCCTCCTTGGCTTTCCAAGATTTCAATAAAATCAGTGGTGAGGTCCAGGCGCCCGCTCAGGGCGGCAATGTCGCGATGATAAAAGTTCCCTCTTCCCTGCTTTTTAGTTATAACACCTGTATTAACCAGGGAATGCAATGCCTCCCGGAGCGTGCCCCGGCTGATGCCCATCATCCCTGCCAGCTCTTCTTCGGAAGGCAAGCGGTTATCAATAAAGTATCCCTCTTTAATCATGCCCAGCAAAGCCTCAATAGCCTGGTTATGCAAGGTATTACGTTTCAGTTTAAACATTTGCTTCTTTCCCCTTGGAACTCGCTTAGATCAAGATTATATTTTCCTCGCGCTGCCAGCTCCGCGATAATTTCGCCGGCGATAGGCGTCATAATAGCCGAGCTTTTAAAACCGGCGGCAAGAATCATGTTTTCCGGACCCCAAAAGCCTAAGTAAGGTCTGTGGTTCCTGGTGCAGGCCACAGGCACCCTCCAGCTGCGTATAACCTTCAGGTGACTTAAGCCTGGAAAAAAGCGAGCTAACTCTCGCGCCAAAAACGGCAGATTTTCTTTCCGCGACAAATAACCCTTATTATCGGTCAGTTGATAAATGCTTCCCGGCATCATGGTTTCCCCTATAAGTAAATTGCCGGCATTGGTGCAGGTGCAACAGAGGGAAACGCATGGTTCAGTTTTGTTTAAATGTTCACTTTCGAAAAAGGAGGCCAATGAAAAATAGTTCTTCAGCAGCGGACCTACTTTTTCCGTTACCAAAGCCTCTCCCCAAACGAAATCCACGGGGATATCCAGCCCTATCTCCCTGCCCAACATTTTTGTCCAGGCACCAGTTGTGACGACGACTATATCAGTGGAAATTTTACCCCTAGAGGTAATGACTTCCTTTATTTTACCGTTGACAACCTGAAATCCTGTCACCGGCGTGTTTTCAAGTACTTTACATTCCAAAACAGAAGCTTTATGGAGAAAGGCGTAGATTAGTTTAAAAGGGTTTAACTGTCCTTCCAAGCAATAGCTTGCTCCCTTAATAAGCTCCGTGTTCAGATGAGGTTCTATTTCCTTAACTTCTTGTTTCTCAAGTAGTTTAATTTCTAGCCCCGCCCCCATTTTTCTTTGTTGAAATTCCTGCAATTCTTCCCATTCTTGAGGGTTGGTGGCGACTATTAACGCGCCCGATCGTCGAAATTCTATATCCATATCTAATTCTTTCTGCAAACTTAATATGCGCTGCCAACTTAACAAACTCAGATCAAGGCTTAAACCTAATTCTGCATCCTGTAACTGCACGCGACCAAAATTGCCGCCTGAGGCTCCACTGGCAACTTCTCTGCGATCCACGAGGATGATTTTAAAACCCCTTAAGGCCAGGTGGTATGCTGCTGATGCGCCAAAATAACCTCCTCCGATAATCACAATGTCAGCTAACATTATTTATCACCACCTTTAGACCTAATACGTATATACGTTGTACATCACATCGGTTTAATATATTCGACAAGGCTTTTGTTTTTCCTTCTTCATTTTTTAAAAAATTTTTTCTGGGAAAGTGTTGCCCAACCCTCTACTTTTCCGGTATTTAATCCAGAAACTAAAAATAATGGTAACTACTCAACCAGCCTGGCCGTTCCCTTGGGGCTACGACAGAACCTATTCCTGCAGCATCCGCCGCAGGGGTGGGACGACCTGCTTTTTCCGGGACATGACCCCGGGCAGGAAGACCCGCCCCGCCCCCGGGGTAACGTTAAAGGCCAGCTCTACCGCCCGGCCCTGGGGACCGGCGTAGAGCAATTCCGTACCGTTACGCAACAAATCGGTGACCATCAGGACCACCAGGTCGTAATGCTTTTCCGCCTGGAGTTGCGCCAGTTCTTCCTGGAGTTCTTCCCGCCCGACGGGCAGGGTGTCCGGGTCGATGATTTCTATCTGGCCGATACCCACCGCCGTGCTGCCGAAGTGGAAGTTTTTAAAGTCCTCAAGGATAATTTCCCGGCCGGTCCGGCCGGCCAGGGAAGAGCCGGCACGGAACATCTCGCGGCCAAAATTGGTAACATCTATGCCGGCGGTTTGAGCCAGCCAGGTAGCCATCTCTCTATCGACCGGGGTGGTTGTCGGCGATTTAAAAAGCAGGGTATCCGAAAGGACGGCCGCGCACAGGACGCCAGCCACAGCCGGAGCCGGTTGGACGCCCCGTTCTTTATACATCCTGGTGATAATGGTGGCCGTGCTCCCCACCGGTTCATTACGGACCATGATAGGTTCGGCCGTCTCAATATCGGCTACCCGGTGGTGGTCGATTATCTCGATGGTCTCGGCTTCTTCAATGCCGGGTACGGCCTGGCTTTTTTCATTATGATCTACCAGGATTATCCTTTTACCCCGCATGGCCAGCAGGTGGTACCTGGCAATGAGCCCGACCAGGCAGTGGTTGTCATCAACCACCGGGTAGTTGCGGTAACGGGTTTCCAGCATGGTACGGCGCACCTCGGTAATCAGGTCGTCCTGGTTAAAAACGACCAGGTTATCCCGTTGCATGAACTTGCCCAGGGGCTCATCCATGGGCACGTTGCCTGTATCCCAGGCCTCCAGGAGCAGCCGGGCGAGATCGCCGACGGTAAAAAGTCCCAGGAGGTGCCGCTCCGCGTCAACCACCGCCATGGTCTTTACCCCGTGCTGGCGCATAAAGATCCCCGCCTGGCGCACAGTGGCCTCCGGCTGGATAAAGAGCAGCCCCCCATCCAGGACATCCTTCACACGGGCACGGACGTCCTTTACCAGGGGCGGTACAGGTATATCAAAATGAGAGAGGATGAATTCCGTCTCCCCGTTGATCTTGCCACACCGGGCCGCCTGGAAGCCGCCCCCATCCGTCTCGTTGCGCAGGGCGGCGTAGCCGATGGCCGCGGCGATGGAATCCGTATCGGGCCGCTGGTGACCGATGACCAGAATCTCTTTACCCATGATCTATTCCCTCTCCCGTCAGTAGCGATAATATAATTCTATGGTCAGCGGCGGCAAAAGGCAAGGGTCCCGACTGAAGGAGGCCCTAGCCCTTCTGGCCGACCCTCAGGAGCAGGGCCCAGAGCCCCCACAGGATCAAGGAGCCAAAGAGAACCCCCAGTCCCAGGAGGGACAGGCCTCTAACCCGGGGACCGGCTCCCGCGTGGATAATTAAAGCCCCGGCGCCGATGAGGGCGGCCGTGATCAGGGCGGCGCCCAGCCGGGCCGAGACCAGATCCAGCTTTAAGTAAAGGTTCTCCAGCCCCCGGTGGACGAAGATGGTGGTTAATTGGCCCCGGGCGAGCTTATCTAGGCTGCGGGAGATATCTTGCGGTAAATCCAGCAGTTCCTGGAGGGTGGAGGCCGCCCGGTGGTAGGTCCGCCCGGGAGTGAGGTTGGGCCGCAGGCGGCTGCGCAGGTAGCCGGCAGCCAGGGGGCCAGTCACCTTTACCAAATCCAGGGATGGGTCCAGGCGCCGGGCCAGGCTTTCTCCCTCCATGATCGTTCGCCCGAGGACAAAAAAGGTCCCCGGCATGTGGATGTTATGCCGGCGGGCGAGTTCCACCATCCCTTGAAGCAGGCCGGCCAGGTTAAGCTCCCCTTTGCCCGTGCCTGTCGCCCGGTCCACCAGTTCCGCCGTGTCTTCGTAAAGGGCCTGGTAGTCCACCGCCGCTTGGGGCCGGCCGAGTTTCAGGGTGACCTCGATCACGGCCTGCAAGTCGCGTTCCTGGAGGCCCAAAATCAGCCTGGCGGCCTGGTAACGAAATTCCTCATCCAGGCGGCCGATAATGCCGAAATCAATCAATCCCAGGCAGTCATCAGGCAGGAAGAGAATATTGCCCGGGTGGGGGTCGCCATGAAAGATACCCTCCTGGAAAAAGGGCATCAAAAGGGCTTTAATGAGCAGGGTCGCCCGCTGGCCGTCCACCCCTTTCCCGGCCCACTCAGCCAGCCGTTTCCCGGCCAGGTAATCCATGGTCAGGATACCCCTGGTGGTAAAGTCCCAGTAAACCTGGGGGACGATCACCTGGGGTAGTTCGCGATACAGGCGGCGGAAATTCTCCATTGCCAGGGCTTCGGTGGTGAAGTCGAGCTCGCGTTCAATCTGGCGGCGAAAGGTGGCCAGGATCTCCTCCAGGGCGCAGATACGGCCGATGGCTGTTCCCTTGATCTTGCGGCCCAGGTTCTCCAGGACGGCCAGGTCGGTAGCCACCACCCCCTCGAGGTGGGGACGCTGGACCTTAACGGCCACTACCTGGCCCCCCGACAGCCGGGCTTGATGGACCTGGGCAATAGAGGCTGCCGCCAAGGGCTGGTAATCAAAGTGGGCAAAGACCTCTTCCGGGGCTGCCCCCAGTTCCCGGAAGACCTGCTGGCGAATGACCCCTGCCGGCAGGGAGCGGACCCGGTCCTGGAGGTAGCTGAATTCCGCCGCCATTGCCGCCGGTACCAGGTCCGGCCTGGTGCTGAGGAGCTGGCCCAGTTTAATAAATACCGGCCCCAGTTCCTCAAAGGCCAGGCGCAGGTGCCGGTAGGCGGGCACGCCGGACCCCCGGCCGGCAACCAGGGGCCGGCGGGCCGGATAACGGTAGGAACCGGCCTCACGGTAAGCCTGCCAGCCGTGGCGCGCCAGGACGGCGGCTACTTCGATATAGCGCTTTAGATAATGGTACTGTCTGGGCAAAGAGTCCCCCACCTCCCTGGTAATGATACCCAGAGAGTATTATGACCAGAAAAGCCGCTGGCATGTACAGTTTACCGGTGATAGGTCTCTCCGCGCTGGATTTTGAAGGCGCGGTACAACTGCTCCAGGAGGAGCAGGCGCATGAGCTGGTGGGGAAAGGTCAAGCGGGAGAAGGAGAGGCGCAGGTCGGATTGCCGCAGGATAAAGGGCGCCAGGCCCAGGGTACCGCCGATAATCAAAGTTATTTCATTCCTGCCGGCCAGGGCGAGCTCTCCCAGCTGGCCGGCCAGTTCCTCGGAAGATAGCATGGCCCCCTCCCGGTCCAGGGCAATGATAAAGCTGTTCCGGGGCAGCAGCCTGGCGATTCCCCGGCCTTCCAAATCCAAGATATGTTCGGCCCCGGCGGGCGAAGTTTTAGCGGGTATCTTTTCCTCAGGGGCCTCCAGGATGCATACCCGGGCATAGGGCTGCAAGCGCTTCAGGTATTCCCCCACACCGGCGGTCAGGTAGCGCTCCCGCAACCTGCCGACGACAATGATCGTAATGTGAAGCATGGTTTCCTCCGGAAATTCCCCCGTAATTAGCTTCGGCAAAATTGCCCTTGGTCCTAGGCGGGTAATTCGCCCAGGGTGATGGTATGGTTAACCGGCTGCGGCGATTTGAGGCGGACGATGGTTACCACCACCTGCTCGCCAGGGGATTTCTTGTTGATCAGGCGCTGGATCTCATCGTAGGTGCTTACCTTCTGGTTATCCACGGCGGTAATGACATCCCCTTCCCGCAGGCCAGCTTTAGCCGCCGGGCCATCTTTAAAGACGCCGCCGATATATACTCCCACCGGAATATTATACCACTGGCTCATCTCCGGCGTAATCTCCTGCAGGTTATAAACCCCCAGGAAGGGATGGGTGACATGGCCGCGGGTAATTATCTGGTCAATGATGGGCCGCACGTCGTTAATGGGGATGGCGAAACCCATGCCCTCGACGCCACTGGCAGCTATCTTAACGCTGTTGATGCCGATGATCTCACCCCGCAAGTTGACCAGGGCGCCGCCGCTATTACCCGGATTGATGGGGGCATCAGTCTGCAGGACCCGCAGGGTGATTTCCACTCCCCTGGGTCCGGGAACAGTTACCTCCCGGTTTAAAGCACTAACCACCCCCACCGTCACTGAGCGGGCAAACTCCCGTCCCAGGGGGTTGCCGATGGCCACTACCGTTTCCCCCACCTGCAAAGCGCTGGAATCCCCCAGGCGGGCCTGGGGGAGGTTAGGAACCTGGACCCGCAGGACCGCCAGATCGCTCCGTTCATCAGCGCCCACCAGGGTAGCCGGGTAGGTCTGGGATCGATCCAGGCTGACGGTTATGCGCCCAGCACCGGCAATAACGTGATTATTGGTGACAATATAGCCATTGGTCGTATCAAAGATTACCCCCGAACCCTGCTTTACCACGCCGTTACCGGTAAAACTGGTACCGGACATAGCTTGCACCCCAACTACACTGGGGCCTACCTGCCGGGCAATGGCGACTACCGGCGAATCAGCCGTAAATTGCGCCGGTATCCCCACTGGCGGGGCGACCTGACCCGCCGGAGAGGGTGCCGGCGGTAGGGGTCGCAGCAGTAATTGGGGGGCAAAATAAAGGGCGACGCCAGCACCCAGGATCGCACTCAAGAAAACCATGGCAATTAATAAGGCCAGACGATAACGCTTAAAGCCACCGGATAGAAAATAGCGCAAGCAAGCAACCCCCTTACCTTTTAAGGGGGGCGGCAGCCAGTGCGGCCCACGCCCCGCCTGATGGTTTCCTTTACTACTAGTTCTAATATTGCCTGACGTTACCTTCTTTATAAGAGATTATAAGAGATTATAAGAGAACAGCTAAAAATCCGGCCAGACAGGGCGAAATTGAGAGCCTGCATCTGCTACAGGGCCCGCCAACAAAAAACTTCCGGGGGTCTCCCGGAAGTTTTTGAAAATACGAATTGCCTGCCTCCCTTATGGAGGCTGTCGTCTCCACCACCAAACCACAAAAATGCTGGCTGAAAGGCTGACAGGTACAGGCGGAAGGCGACCTGGTCCGAGGCGTAGGGCAAACTAAACGGGGCCGCAGCGCGGCAACGGTGAACAGGATGGGGAGCGGTTGAGCGCCGCGTTTGCTTGCCGAGAACCATCAGAGCCTGGAGCCTGCACTGCTAGCCCACACTAGGTTTTGTAAAGGTTATAGCTCCAGATATAGCCCGGCCGGCCCCCTGGCAGGTAAGGCGGCCCGGGACCACTCCAGGGGCACCGCCCGCTGGAAGCCGGCAGCAAAGCCGGCTAAATCCGTCCCCAGCACCTGCTGGAAGGCCTGGTCCAGGGTGGCCCCCTGCCCCAGGCAGTCCAGAATCTGCTGCAGGCCTGCCAGGCCCCGCTTCTGAAGCAAATAATCAACCATCAGCAGAGATTGGCGATAGGCCAGGGACTGGTCAGGCAAATTGTCAAAGCCCCGGTCCATATCCGCCAGGGAATACCAGGACGTCGCCCGTTCCGACCCCGGCATAGTAAAGCCCGTCAGCCGGCGTTCAACCTCCTGGGCGATGCCTTCTGTCAGCCAGCGGGGGTAATTGCCCCGGGCCTTCATATCCACCAGAAGGTGGGTAAACTCGTGGGCCATGGGTCCGGAGGCCGTGAAAACAGCGGCTACCTCCCCGGGGTCCCGGCTGTCAACCCAGTCGTAGGGTGAGAGGACACGAATAACGCCGCCCCAGTAGACCCCCATGGCGCTCTCACTGGCCGGCCAACCAAACTGCCGCGCCAGGCTGGCGCGATCCGGGTACAGGAGGATTAAGCTCTTGCCCCCGGGCCGGCAGGCCAAAAGCCTGGCGGCCGGCTGGTAGGCCGCTTCAGCAGTCTTTAAGACCAGGGGGGCCATAGCGGCATCCCCCGGCTGGTAACGCACAATGAAATGATCACCGCTAAGGACCAGCCAATCCCTGGTCTGCCAGGCAGTCAAGCCGGCGACCAGCTGGCGTACCAGGTCATAGGTCCAGATGCGCGGTAATGCTGTAAGCTGAAAATATAAACTACCGGTAATAAGCAAAAAAACAAGGCAGATAACAAGAAAAAACTGCCACCAGCCTTGGAACATGTTTCTCCCCTCCCTGGGAGCTCTCCCGTTCCGATTATACTACAGGCTGGTGACAGTAGCACTGGTAATGGTTGGATCTATTTCACTTCATAACCGGCGTCGCTGACGGCCTTTCTCATGGCTTCGATATCTACCTTACCGGCATCATAAGTAACCCGGGCCGTTTTCGCCCCCAGGTCGACGGTGGCGCCGGTGACACCGGCCAGGTTCTTCAGGGCCTTTTCGACACTCATTTTGCAGTGGTTACAGGACATGCCTTCTACATGCAGGGTTACCTCAGCCATTTCCCTTACCTCCATCTACCCCCGAAGGGTATATTTGCCTTCATTATATTCCCTGGGGCTATCCCGGTCAAGCTGGTCGTGCCTTCGCCGGGCGGCCAGGGCTAATCCAGGCCGGCCAGGTAACGCTCCGCGGCCATGGCCGCTACGGCGCCATCGCCCACGGCCGTACTTACCTGGCGGAAGTTTTTAGCGCGGACATCGCCGGCGGCAAAGACGCCGGGAACGGAGGTGGCCAGGTCTTCCCGGGTGACGATATACCCCCCCTGGTCCAGGGCCAGGGCGTTACCCAGGAAACCGGTGTTGGCTTCCAGCCCGATAAAGATAAAAACCCCCTCGAAGGGTTCCTCCCGGGTGGCCCCGCTCTTAACATCCTTCAGTTCCAGGCTAGTAACCTTGTCTTTACCCCGGACAGCGGTCACCACAGTATTCCAGGCAAAAGAAATCTTCGGGTTATCCCGGGCCCGGTCCTGGATCACCCTGGCAGCCCGTAGGGCGTCGCGGCGGTGGATAATAGTGACCTGGCTGGCAAAACGGGTTAAGAACATAGCCTCCTCGACCGCCGAGTCGCCACCGCCGACTACGGCCACTTTTTTATCGCGGAAAAAGGCACCGTCGCAGGTGGCGCAGTAAGAAACGCCGCGGCCGCGCAATTCAGCCTCCCCCGGCACCCCCAGGGGCCGGGGATGGGCCCCGCTGGCGATAATGACCGCCCGGGCTGCATACTCGCCGTTACTGGTAATGGCTTTTTTCTCCTTACCGGAAAAATCAACCCCTCGGACGGCGGTCATCTCTACCCGGGCGCCGAAACGCTGGGCCTGCTCGGCGAACTTCATGGCCAGGTCGATGCCGGAAATCCCCTCAGGAAACCCCGGATAGTTTTCAATCCTGTCGGTCTGGCCGGCCTGCCCGCCAGGGGCCCCCATTTCCAGCAGGATTGTGTTCAAACCACCCCGAGCACCGTACAGGGCTGCCGTCAGCCCGGCCGGCCCGCCGCCGATAATCATAAGATCGTAGACCAAAGGTATAGCCCTCCTTCAAAAAATGTTTTAGACAAAAAACACTTCCATCGCTTGGCGCTTGCTATATTATGTGCGTATGCGCGACGGCAATTCTTAAGGCGGTTCATTTTTTATATACTATTGTTAGTATACGCCTGCACTTTAGATAATGCAAGAAAAATCCCCATGGATTACTCATAGGGATTAGTTGCTCTGCCTTGAAAGGGCTATGCCGCCTGCTTGTTTGTCTTCCAGTGCCTGTCCTCAATGGGTCTAAACTACCACGTACCAGACCATGGAAACCCGTTCAGCGGAGATAGTTACGCGGATTCTGAAAGCTACCGTCGATTAAGACCTCAAAATGCAAGTGGGGCCCGGTGGTGTTCCCAGTCAGGCCGACATAGCCGATGGTCTGGCCCCGTTCTACCTGCTGGCCCGGCCGCACATTATAGCCGGATAAATGAGCGTACCTGGTCACTAAGCCACCGCCGTGGTCAATAACAATCATCTTACCATAGCCGCCGTCGTAGCCGGTACTGATAACTACCCCGGCTTCAGCAGCACCTACCGGTTCGCCTATGTTCCCGGAGATGTCTATGCCGGTATGAAATCCCCGCCCCCGGTACCCGAAGGGCGAAGTTATAGCTCCACTAATCGGCCAGGCCAGGCGGCCGGAGCCCCCGCTCCGGGAAGCTAGGGCCAGCCGCGTCCCGCGCTCAACGACCCTGGTGACGGGTTCTTTAAGAACCTGCTGCTGCAGTACCTTCTTATCTACCACTGCCCCGTTCTGCATAACTACCTGGTAGGTGACCAGTTGCTCGCCTGCAGAGCCCTCTTGGGCTACTTTTTCCTGTCCCCGTAATAGACCAGTCGTTTCCTCTACTTTAGTAGCAAAGGGTATGGGTTCTTTGACCTCCTGGTTATAAACTACCCTTACCTGAAGTAATGGTTTCTCTACGGCCAGTTTTAACTGCTGGCCGATATCCAGGCGTTCCCCCTGGAGGTCCGGGTTGGCCTTTTGAATATCGGCAACCAGCAGGTTATGTTCCCGGGCAATGCTCCAGAGGGAGTCGCCCTCCTTGACGGTATAGTTGCTGCTGGCAGTTGCCGTTCCTTGCAACGCGGCCAGGGCCGCCTCCGGGCTTAAAATCTCCGCCGGGCTGGCCGGGCGATGATCGTAGGCTACCTGCTCCAGGAAGGCGACTTCCTGGACCTGCCCTGTGCCTGCTGGCGGCAGATAAGCCTGTTTAAAAGCGGCCAGGACGGCATCAGCGGTAGTATCGTCTTTCACAAGCAGCCGCGGTTGACCATCGATGGTAATGACCGTGGCTGCCGCTACCAGGTGCAGCCGCCCGGACAGGAGGTTCTTTAATTCCTCACCCGTTATAATCTCCCGCGGGTCGACGCGCACTTCCCGGTAATCTACCTTATCGCTAATGCGAACCCCCTGGTAACTGCCGGGGCTGCCTTCCCTGATAATCTCCTGGAGGGTGTGATCAATCTCCGCCCGGCTGGCAACTACAGCCACCTGCTGGCCGTTGACCATTAACGCCCAGGCATTCGGGGCGGTAAACTGGTGCCAGCCCGCCAGGAGCAGGCCACCCGCTAGAATCCCGCTTATTAACAATGTTTGTTTTTTCTTGCTAGTCTTTATCTCTGCCCACCATACGGGCACCTTCTGCAGGAAGCGCCCGACGCTGGTCGCTACCGCCGGTAGCTTAATTGACGGTGGCATTGCATTCCTCCTTTCCCCCAAATTACATATTCTATCTTCCGGCCAAGAATCCTGCTATCTCAGCAAACTTTTCCCTTTTTCTTTTGTTTCTTTTGTTTCTTTTACCTGGACATAGAGGGCGGCTTCCAAACGCATTTTTTGTAAAGCGCAGGCTATGGGTGCCGGTTGACGCAAATCGCCGGTAGCAGCCAGGTTGGCGGCGTGGCAGCCGCCACTGCAGTAAAAACGCGCCCAGCAACGGCGGCAGTTCGGCTGGTTATAAACATAGGCCTGGCGGAAAGCCTCGCGCAGGTCCGGCCGCAGCAGGCCCTGCCGGACGTTACCCAGACAATAATCCCGGCGGCCGACCAGCTGGTGGCAAGGGTAGAGTTCGCCGGAGGGGGTTACGGCCAAATAGCTGGTGCCGGCGCCGCAACCAGTAAGCCGTTTAACCAGGCAGGGCCCGGCGGCCGCGTCAATATTGAAATGGAAAAAGGAGAAGCCTTGTCCCGCAGCGGCTTTTTCCAGGTAGGCCCGGGCCAGGCGCCGGTACTCGGTGGCCAACCGAGGTAGATCTTCCTCCTTAATAGCATATTCGGCCGCGGGTGCGGCTACCACCGGTTCCAGGGACAGGTAACGAAATCCTAACTCTACCATATGCAGGATGTCCCTGGTAAAATCGAGGTTCTGGTGGGTATAGGTACCCCGCACCCAGTAGTCCCGGTGATCCTGGCGGGCAACGAAGTGTTGCTCCCGCTCGACGACACGATCGTAGGTGCCCCGGCCGGCTGCGTCGGGCCGGTTAAAGTCATGGACCTCCCGGCGGCCATCGAGGCTTAAAATGACGCTTAAGCCCTCGGCGATTAAATACTTCTCTACCTCCTCCGTCAGGCCCAAGCCGTTGGTCGTCAGGGTGAAACTGATTCTCTTACCGCTGGCGGCCGCCTTTTGTCGGCCGTAGGCCACCAGGTCCTGGACCACCCCGAAGTTTAACAGGGGCTCACCGCCGAAAAAGTCTACCTCCACCCGGGGGCGGCTACCGGCTTCCTGGAAAAGGAGGTCCAGGGCGGCATAGCCGGTCTCCCGGTCCATCAAGCCGCGCTCGCCGCCGAAGGGACCGCCGTCGGCAAAACAGTAGCGGCAGCGCATGTTACAGTCATGGGCAACATGCAGGCAGAGGGCCTGGAGGGTAGGCCGGGGCGGCCGATAGTTGCGGCCGGCCTCGTCCTGGGTAAAAAGGGTGCCGGCGGCCTGCTTAGCCGCCATTTCCCGGCAAACCGCCGTAATAGTTTCTTCCCCCCAGGTCCTCGTTGACCGGGGCAGGGCCGCCAGCCAGTTGGCCGGCGTCAGGAGCCCCCGTTCCTCCCGCTCCTTGAGTTCTTCCAGGACGTCCCGGGCCGGGGCGTCCAGCAGGTGGACGGCGCCGCTGTTGACGTCCAATAGGAGAATGAGATCCTCATAGGGAAACCAGTGCAGGTCCCCCTGCCAGTCAACGTCTGTCAAATCTAAGCTTGTAGCCAAAGGAATCCCCCCGAAGATAATCTACTACCAAAAGTAGTTATGGCTTACAGCTCTGCTGGGCTGGCGGTACAGGCTGCAGGCTCCGGTGGTTCTCGGCTAGCAAACTTGGCGCTCAGCCTTGCTCGGCGGCGGGGGTGGCTGGACTATAACTTTTTGATCAATGATAACGGGGTGTGCTACTTCACATTTCTGAAACTACGCTACGATCCCCATCCCGTTCACCGCCGCCTCGCTACGGCTTCGCTTAGTTTGCTTTCGCCGCGAACCAAGTCGCCTTCCGCCTGTAACCGCCAGCACCTATCCCTGCCCGCATTTTTATATTTCATGGTGAAGGGGCTTAGCCCCCTATGGAGTGATCCTCCAAAACACGCCCCTCCAAGTAAAGTAAAGGCCCGACAGTCGGCGTCGGGCCCGGGGGTTATTTCTTTGCTTTACGCTCGCAGGGCTGGTTACTGACGGTAATGGAAGTTTTACAGGCCGACTGGCAGGAGACGTGGCAGTTACCGCAGCCGCCCTGCTTGACGCTGTCCTGGAGGCGGGGAGTAAAGACCGTCTGGATGTGCATAATAAAAACCTCCCTTTAGCGCTTCGAGAATTGCGGTGCTTTACGGGCTTTCTTCAAACCGTACTTTCTTCTCTCTTTCATCCGCGGGTCGCGGGTGAGGAAACCGCTGCGCTTTAAAACCGGCCGCAACTCACCGTCGGCCTGTAAAAGGGCGCGGGCAATCCCCATGCGGATGGCTCCGGCCTGGCCGGCAATGCCACCACCCTCAACTTTCGCCAGAACATCAAAACGCCCTGCCATCTCGGTTGCTTCCAGGGGCTGGCGGACCAGCATTTCCAGGATCTTTTGACCAAAATAGGTATCCAGGGGACGATCATTCACCAGGACTCGCCCCTCACCGGGTACCAGGCGCACCCGGGCAATGGCGTTCTTCCGCCGCCCGGTACCGTAGAACTGTACTTGGGCCAAAGGGGTCGCCTCCTTCCGTCAGTCTTTAATCTCCCATACTTCCGGCTTCTGAGCCGTGTGGGGATGGTTATTACCCCGGTAGACCTTCAGCTTTTTAACCATTTTCCGGCCCAGGCTGTTGTGGGGGATCATGCCCTTGACAGCCTTTTCAATGGCCCGCTCGGGGAAGGTCTTTAACAGGGTGGCATAATTCATGACTTTTAAACCGCCGGGATAACCCGTGTAGCGGATATACTGTTTCTTTTGGAGTTTGTTGCCCGTAAGGCGGATTTTCTCGGCATTGATAATGATCACGTGGTCGCCGGTGTCCACGTGGGGGGTAAAGGTTGGTTTATGTTTACCCCGCAGGAGGCGGGCGGCTTCCGTGGCAACCCGGCCCAGGGTTTTACCGTCCGCGTTGATCACGTACCACTTGCGCTCAACCTCTTGGGGTTTGGCCATAAAGGTGGACATTTTTTCCCTCCTGTTCCTATGAACAGTCCTATTTTAAGCAATAACCCTATATAAGTCAAGAAATTAGTAGCCCACACGTTCCAAACAAAGCCCCTGGGCCGGGGCCGTCGGTCCGGCCTGCTCCCGGGAGTGGGCCGCCAGGATAACCGGGATCGCCTCCGGAGCCAGACGCCCGCGGCCACACTCGACCAGGGTGCCGACCATAATCCGGACCATATGGTAAAGAAAACCGTTGGCGACGACGTCAAAGTAGATGCGCGGGCCCTCCCGGGTGACCCGGACCCTTTCTACCCGGCGGACAAAGTGCCGCACCGGGCTGCCGGCAGCGCAAAAGGAACGAAAATCGTGCTCCCCCTCCAGGGAGGCTGCTCCCTGGATCATAGCTGCTACCTCCAGAGGTTGCCGCACGTGCCAGCTGTAATGGCGGCTAAAAACATCCGGCACCTTGTGGTTATAGATAGTATAGCGGTACCACTTCCAGCGTGCCTGGTAGCGGGCGTGAAATCCGGGTGCCGTTTCTTCTGCTGCCAGGGCGACGATAGTAGCGGGCAGGACGCTGTTCAGGGCCAGGGGCCAGCGCTCGATGGGAATACGGCTGCCGGTGCTAAAACTAATTACCTGTCCCCGGGCATGGACCCCGGCGTCTGTCCGGCCGGCGGCTACCGGGGTTATATCCTCTCCCGTCAACCGCTTGATAGCCGCCACAACTTTCCCCTGAACCGTCGGGCCGTGGGCCGCCGGTTGAATCTGCCAGCCGGCATAGTTGGTACCGTCGTAGGCCAGGGTAATCTTCAGATGGGGCACAGGCCGGACTTCCTCCCTCCTTAAACCTCCCGGTTAGGAAACAAATTTCAGCCGGTAATAAAGGGACCCGGCTGCCAGGGCACCGGCCAACAACAGGAAAAAAAGATCGGCCGTCTTCATTCTTAATTCCCGCATCCTCGTCCGCCCTGACCCGCCCTGGTAGGCCCGGGCTTCCATAGCCTCGGCCAGGCCCTCCGCCCGGCGGAAGGCGCTGACAAAGAGGGGGATCACCAGGGGCATCAGGTTTTTGACCTGCAGGCCCCGGAAGGAGGCGCCCCGGGCCATCTGGGCGCGCCTGATCCTTTCTGCCTCCTCCAGGAGGGTGGGGACAAAACGCAGGGCCAGGGTCAACATCAGGGCCAGTTCCTGGGCCGGCAGGCCGATCCTTTGCCCCGGCGCCAGGAGGCGTTCCAGCCCGTCGGCCAGGGCCAGGGGATCGGTTGTTGCCGTCAAAAGGGCAGCGGCCAGGACCAGAAAGAAGACCCGGGCCAGGGCCAGGAGTCCCAGGTTGAGCCCTTCCCTGGTCACTGTAAGGGGACCCAGGTAATATAGGGCTGTTCCCGGCGTGGTGACCACCTGGAAGATAAAAATCAAGATCAGGAAAATCACCAGGGGCCGTAACTGCCGCCAGATAAAGGCCGGGGTCAGACCGGCCGCCAGGACTACCGGCAGGGCGATACAGCCCACCAGCCAGGCCGACCGGCCATCAGGAGCAGTCAGGAGGGCCAGGCCATAAAGGAGCAGGCCCAGGAGCTTGGCCCGGGGATCGAGGTGGTGGATGCTGCTGTTGCCCGGAATATACTGCCCCAGTTCGAAAGCCACCGCCCTCACCTCTCCGAAATGAGATGTGGGAAGTGGGAGGTGAGAGGTGGGAAGCTTGCCTACCTCTTATATCTCCCGTTCGTTAGTGGCGGACCGCCGCCATGGGTGAGGTCCAACCCCGTTACCCCCTCAACCAGCGTATGATAGCCGCCCGGGCCTCGTCCAGGGTGAGGATATCCAGGGGTACTGGGGCTCCCTGTTGGCGCAGGTTATGCATTAAGCGCGTCAGGGGCGGCGGCAGGAGGCCATAGGCCCGCAGGGCTTCGCCCTGGCGAAAAATCTCCCGCGGTGTTCCCTGGAGGACCACCCGGCCCTGGTACAGGACCAGGATCTGGCCGGCCAGGGTGGCCACCTCGGCCATATTATGGGAGACCAGGACCACACCTTTGCCCGGCTGCCGGGCAAAACTCCTGATTAAAGCCAGGATCTGCTCCTGGCCGGCCGGGTCCAGGCCGGCCGTAGGCTCATCCAGGATCAGGACCTCCGGCGCCATGGCCAAGATCCCCGCCAGGGCTACCCGCCGCTGCTGGCCGCCGCTCAGGTTAAAAGGGGAACGAGGCCCCAGGACTTCAGGATCCAGTCCTACAGCCCGCAGTGCATCCTGGGCCCGGGCTTCTGCGGCCGCCGGGTCGAGGCCCTGGTTGCGCGGCCCAAAGGAGACATCGGCCAGGACTGTTTCAGCAAAAAGCTGCTGTTCCGGCGCCTGGAAGGCCATGCCCACCCGGGACCAGGGAGATAGGCCCCGGATCTTCCCCCGGGCCGGCACGGCCCGGCCGTCCAGGCTGACTCTCCCCCCTGTAGGTTCCAGCAAGCCGGCCATAAGCTGGGCCAGGGTCGATTTACCGGAGCCCCCGGCGCCGGTAATGGCCAGGGTATCCCCCGGCCGGAGACACAGGGTTATATTATGAAGAACAGGTAGCTGCCGACCGGCTACCTGGTAGGCAAAATCTACCTCCTGGAGGCTAATTTCCATAGGACCCGGGCCAGCTCCTCCCCATTGAGCGGATTTTCTCCCAGCTGGAAGCCCCGGCGGCGCAGGCTCTGGCCCAGGGCTACTACGGCCGGCAGGCGTAACCCGGCCGCCGCCAGGACCCTGTCCTGGTGAACAATTTCCCGGGGTTGGCCGGTCCAGGTAATCTTGCCAGCCTGCATAACCAGCATCCTGTCGGCCAGCAGGGCCTCTTCCATCAGGTGGGAAATAAGGATCACGGCTATCCCTTGCTCCCGTCGCTGTTTGAGGACCTGTTGCAGGATCTCCTCCCGGGCTACCGGATCGAGCATGGCCGTGGCTTCGTCCAGGACCAGGTACCGGGGCTCCATGGCCAGGACACCGGCCAGGGCCAAACGCTGTTTCTGGCCGCCCGAGAGCTGGTGGGGCGGCCGGTCAGCCAGGTCATCCAGGCCTACGGTCTTCAGTGCCCAGTCGACCCGTGCCCGGATCTCTGCCGGTGGCAGGCCCAGGTTTTCCAGGCCAAAGGCCACATCATCGGCTGCCGTGGCGGCCACCAGCTGGTTATCAGGATCCTGAAAGACCATGCCCACCCGGCGCCGGATGGCAACCAGGGAAGCTGGCTCCCCGGTGTCCAGTCCGTCCACCCGCACCCGGCCCTCCCCGGGTCGCAGCAGGCCGTTCAGCAGCCGCGCCAGGGTCGATTTGCCGGAACCGTTAGGACCGGTCACGGCCAGGAATTCCCCCGGTTGAATCCCCAGGTTGATTTTTTCCAGGGCCGGCGTAGTAGCACCGGGGTAGTAAAAGGTTACGCCCTGGAGTACAATCATGGCCTATACCAGTTCTATTTGAACCATTGGGGCGCCGTCACCCTGGCGGTACCCGGTCTTGACAATCCGGGTGTAACCACCATTTTTCTTGGCGTAGCGCGGGCCGATCTCCTTAAAGAGTTTGGTGACGACATCCTCGTCCAGGAGATAGGCCAGGGCCTGGCGGCGGGAATGGAGATCCCCCCGTTTACCCAGGGTAATCATCTTCTCGGCCAGGCTCTTGAGTTCTTTAGCCCGTAGTTCCGTCGTCTCTATACGGCCGTGTTTTAATAAGGAAGTCACGATATTCCGCAGTAACATTTTACGATGGCCGGCCAGGCGGCCCAGCTTGCGGTAACCCATAACCTCAAAGCTCCCCCCTTTACTCTTCGCTTGAGCGCAGGCCCAGGCCCAGTTCTTCTAGTTTCTGGGTAACCTCTTCCAGGGATTTTTTTCCCAGGTTACGGACCTTCATCATATCTTCTTCAGAACGCTGTAACAGCTCGGCTACGGTATTAATGCCGGCCCGTTTCAGGCAGTTATAAGAGCGGACCGACAGATCGAGTTCCTCAATGGACATATCCATGAGGCGATCCTTGGTATCTTCTTCCTTCTCGACCATGGTGACTTCATCACTAACTCGCTCCGTCAACCCTAAAAAAAGGCGCATATGCTCGATAAGAATCTTAGCCGCCGAGCTCACAGCCTCATCGGGGGCAATACTGCCATCGGTCCACACTTCCAGGGTCAGCTTGTCATAGTCGGTGATCTTCCCCACCCGGGTATTTTCAACTTTATAATTCACCCGGTGAATCGGGGAAAAGAGGGAGTCCACAGGGATAATCCCGATGGGCTGGTCCTCGCTTTTATTTTTATCGGCGCTGGCGTACCCCCGGCCTTTTTCCACCGTCATTTCCATGAAAAGGCGCCCGCCCTTTTCAACGGTGGCAATAACCAGTTCCGGGTTTAAAACCTCCACATCAGCACCGGTAATAATGTCACCGGCAGTGACTACCCCTTCGTCATCCACTTCAATCCGGATTACCCTGGGTTCTTCGCTATGGAGTTTCAGAGCCAGGGATTTAATGTTCAGGATAATGTCGGTCGTATCCTCAACTACCCCGGGGATAGTGGAAAACTCATGGAGAACCCCCTCGATCTTCACTGACGTTACCGCTGCCCCCGGCAGGGATGACAGGAGCATCCGCCGCAAGGAGTTACCCAGGGTAATCCCATAACCACGTTCCAGGGGTTCAACAACAAACCGGCCGTATTTGTCGTTTATTTCCTGACACTCGATCCGGGGCTTTTCAATTTCCAGCATTGTTCCCCTCCTTCTCGTGAGCTCAACTGACTCCAGCTTTAGCGGGAGTACAGCTCAACGATGAGGTGTTCCTGTACCGGCGTGTCTATCTGTTCCCGCGTCGGCAGGGCCAAGATATGACCTTCCAGGGCATTGCCATCGGCGCTCAACCAGGCCGGTACAGTCCGGTGGGCTGCTGCTGCGGCAATTTCCTTAAACCTGGGGCTGGCTTTGCTCTTCTCCCGGACCTTGATGCTATCACCCGCTCGGACCAGGTACGAGGGAATATTGACCTTGCGGCCATTAACCAGAAAATGGCCATGGCGGATCAGGGTCCTGGCCTCAGCCCGGGAATCAGCAAATCCCAGGCGGTAAACAATATTGTCCAGGCGCCTCTCCAGGGTAACCAGCAGGTTTTCACCGGTAACGCCCTTCTGGCGCTCCGCCTTCTCAAAGTAATTACGGAACTGGCGTTCCATGACACCGTAAATACGGCGCACCTTCTGCTTCTCCCGCAGCTGCAGGCCGTATTCCGATACTTTCTTCCGGCCCTGGCCGTGCTGGCCGGGAGCGTAGGAGCGCCGGGCGACGGCGCACTTATCGGAGTAGCAACGGTCGCCTTTCAAAAAGAGCTTGGCTCCTTCCCGCCGGCACAGGCGGCAGGTAGAATCGGTATATCTTGCCAAGGTACCTCCTCCTCTTCTATACCCGGCGCCGTTTGGGCGGACGGCAGCCGTTATGGGGAATGGGCGTTACGTCCTTAATGACGCTGACTTCCAGCCCGGCAGCCTGGAGGGAGCGAATAGCTGCTTCCCGGCCGGCCCCGGGGCCCTTTACGTAGCACTCGACCTCCCGCAGGCCATGCTCCATGGCCTGTTTGGCGGCAGCCTCCGCTGCCATCTGGGCCGCGAAGGGTGTACTCTTGCGGGAACCTTTAAAGCCAACGGTCCCGGCACTGGCCCAGGAAATGGCGTTCCCGTTTTTATCGGTAATGGTCACCTGGGTGTTGTTAAAAGTTGATTTAATATGGGCGATGCCGTTTTCAATATGCTTGCGATCCCGCCGTCGCGGCCGGGCGGTTTTACGTGGTGGCATAATCCTTCCCCCTTACTTTTTGCGCCGCACGCCTACTGTCCGGCGCGGTCCCTTACGCGTACGGGCATTGGTCTTAGTACGCTGGCCGCGCACCGGCAAGCCCCGCCGGTGCCGCAGGCCCCGGTAGCAGCCGATTTCCATCAGGCGCTTGATATTTAAAGAAACCTCACGCCGCAAATCGCCTTCGACGACTACATTTTTATCGATATATTCCCGTAAGCGGTTGACTTCTTCTTCCGTCAGGTCCCGCACCCTGGTATCGGGATTGACTCCCGTCACCGCCAGGATTTTGTTAGCTTGGGGCCGGCCAATGCCATAGATATAGGTCAGGGCAACCTCGGTCCGTTTATCACGGGGCAGGTCCACCCCGGCAATCCTCGCCATTTCGCCTTACCTCCCGTCTACCCCTGTTTTTGCTTATGCTTGGGATTCTCGCAAATAACCATGACCTTGCCCTTGCGCTTGATCACTTTACATTTTTCGCAGATCGGTTTTACCGAAGGCTTGACTTTCAACTGTAACCCTCCCGGCTTATTTATAGCGGTAAACAATCCGGCCCCGATTTAAATCATAGGGTGATAATTCCACCGTCACCCGGTCCCCGGGTAGAATGCGGATAAAGTTCATCCGGATTTTACCGGAAACATGGGCCAGTACCCGGTGCCCATTGGCCAGCTCCACCCGGAACATGGCATTGGGCAGGGGTTCTATTACCTTACCTTCAACTTCAATGACATCATCCCTGGCCAAATAAACCCCTCCTTCAAGAAGCCCCTCCCGTCCCTAAGAGCTGGGCAATCGCCTGGCGTATCTCGGCGTCAGTAATCATTTCCTTCCGGCTTAAGCGTTCCTGGATTATTGTGGCCGTCTGGTTTACCGGCTGCACGTGGAGGACGTTTTTAATTTTAGGTTTAGCAACGCGCCGCAGTTTCCCGTCCACCAGATAAACCCTATCCGGTCCAGCCATCCCCAGGACCAGAAAAGGGCGGCCCTGGTCCCGGCCGGCCCGGGAAAAAACCAGTTGCCCGGCATGCAATGACCCTGCAGGCATAACCTTCGCCTCCATCTGCCAACCTATAGTAGCGTTAGGATCTCCGGTCCGTTTTCAGTTATCGCTACTGTATGCTCAAAATGAGCCGAAGGTTGCCCATCCCTGGTGACTACTGTCCAGCGGTTGGGCAGGGTATAGACCTCAAAGGTGCCGGCATTGACCATGGGTTCAATTGCCAGAACCATCCCCACCCGGAGGCGGGGCCCGTAGCCCGGCGGGCCGAAGTTGGGAATCTGGGGGTCTTCATGCATGGAACGGCCAATGCCGTGGCCCACATATTCGCGTACTACTGCAAAGCCCCGATCCTCAACAAAGGTTTGGATGGCATGGGAGATATCGGAGAGGCGATTCCCGGCTACCGCCTTCTTGATCCCTTCCGCTAGGGCCGCCCTGGTGACCGCCAGAAGTTGCTCCTTCCCGGCATCAATGTCACCTACTGGAAAAGTTATGGTTGCATCGCCAACGTAACCATTTTTTACCGCACCGATGTCAATACTAATAATATCTCCCGCTGCCAGCTTCTTTAAACCCGGGATGCCATGGACTACCTCTTCGTTAACCGAGGTACAGATGCTGGCCGGAAAACCCCGGTAACCCTTAAAGGCGGGTATGGCGTCGTGGCGGCGCAGGTACTCCTCGGCAATGCGGTCCAACTCTCCGGTGGTCACCCCTGGAGCGATGTGGGCCCCCAGCTCCGCCAGGGCGCCGGCGACCAGGCGGCCGGCGGCCCGCATCAAGTCGATCTCCCGGCGTGATTTAAGAATAATCATCGCCAGTCTCTGCCCAGGGCCTTACCGACAGCAAGGGTTACCGCCGGGATGGCCTGGCTGCCGTCAATCTCCTGCAAAAGCCCCCGTTGCCGGTAATAGGTGATTAGCGGCGCGGTCTGCTGGGTGTAGACATCCAGGCGCTTGCTGACAGTCGCTTCCGTATCATCAGCCCGCTGGATCAGTTCCCCGCCGCAGTTGTCACACTTGCCCGCTACCGCCGGGGGATTATAACGTACATGATAGGTCGCCCCGCACCGGGGACAGACCCGCCGTCCCGTCAGGCGCTCCAACAGGTCATCCCGGGGCACCTCGATGTCGATAACAGCATCCAGCTTTTCAACCCGGCTGGCCAGCCAGGCATCCAGGGCCTCCGCCTGGACCACCGTCCGGGGAAAACCATCCAGGAGGAAACCCGCCCGGCAATCCTGTTGCTCCAGGCGTTCCTGGACCAACCCTATAGTTACCTCGTCGGGTACCAGGCTTCCTGCCTGCAGATAGGCCTCCGCCCGGCGGCCCAGAGGGGTCCCTTCCTTGATGGCTGCCCGAAACATATCCCCGGTCGAGATGTGGAGTATATTAAGACGCTGGCTGATCGCCGCGGCCTGGGTGCCCTTGCCGGCACCTGGTGGTCCCAATAATACCAAGCGCATCCTTTTTCCCCCCCGATTTATTACTTCATAAAGCCCTGGTAATGGCGCAGCAGCAGGTGGGATTCCATCTGCTTCATGGTTTCCAGGGCCACGCCAACGACAATCAGCAGGGAGGTACCGCCGAAATAGACATTAATCCCGGTGATGGCCATGAGGATATTGGGCAAAACCGCGATAAAGGCCAGGAAGATGGCCCCGGCCAGGGTTACCCGGGCGAGAATCCGTTCAATATACTCGGCTGTTGGCCGGCCCGGCCTTAAACCCGGAATAAAGCCGCCGTATTTCTTCATGTTATCGGCCACGTCCTGGGGGTTAAAGGTTACGGCTGTATAAAAATAGGTAAAAAAGATGATCAACAACGCGTACAGGATCATATAGAAAGCCGACCGCGGGTCGAAGAAGCGCACGACGCTTTGGGCCAGGCTGCTCTGGGGAAACCAGGACGCCAGGGTGCTGGGGAAGAGCAGGATGGACATGGCAAAGATCACGGGGATAACCCCGGCCTGGTTGACCTTTAAGGGTATATGGGTGCTCTGGCCGCCATAGACCCGCCGGCCTACCACCCGCTTGGCGTACTGAACGGCAATCCGGCGCTCCCCCTCCTGGACGGCGACCACAGCAGCGATAATCAGCACGGCGAGGAGGGCAAAGGCCACCAAAGAGAGGATATTTACTGTACCTGCCGTAATATACTGGTAGAGACTGGCTGCCCCTGCCGGCAGGCGCGACACTATCCCGGCAAAGATGATCAGGGAGATACCGTTGCCAATGCCCTTTTCGGTGATTAATTCGCCCATCCACATCAGGAAAGCCGTGCCCGCCGTCAGCATGATAGCGACCACCAGGTAGTTAAAAACACCCGGATGCAGGAAGGCGTTGGAACGGGCCAGGTACAGGCCCATGCCCAGGGCCTGGAGCAGTCCTAAAACGACGGTGCCGTAACGGGTATACTGGACGATTTTCTTGCGGCCTTCAATATCTTCTTTGGCCAGGCGCTCCAGGGTAGGGATCACCACCGTCAGGAGTTGCATGATAATCGAGGCGTTAATGTAGGGCATAATGCCCATGGCAAAGATGGTAAACCTTTTAAAAGCCCCGCCGGAAATAACATCAAAAAACCCAAAGATGGTCCCGGTGCCAATAAGCTCCTTTAAAATAGCATTATTGATGCCCGGTACCGGTATATGGGCTCCCAGGCGGAAGACAATAAACATGATCAGGGTAAAAAAGATCTTTTTCCGTAGATCCTCCAGTTTCCAAGCACTGGCCAGGGTTTCAAGCACCTACATCACCTCGACTTTGCCGCCGGCAGCCTCGATCTTCGCGATGGCCTGGCGACTGGCCGCTTGAACCTTGACAGTGAGCTTCCGGGTCAGTTCGCCATCACCAAGGAGCTTTACTCCATCCCGGGCCTGTTTAACCAAGCCGGCTTCATGGAGCAGCTCTGGGGTGACGACTGTATCCGGTTCAAAACGTTCCAGTTCACCCACATTGATGGCTACCAGTTTGCGGGCAAAGATATTGGTAAAGCCCCGTTTGGGCAGGCGCCGGGTCAGGGGCATCTGGCCGCCTTCAAAGCCCCGGCGAACGCCGCCGCCGGAACGGGCCTTCTGGCCCTTATGACCGCGACCGGAGGTCTTCCCCAGGCCGGAACCAATCCCCCGGCCCACGCGGGTGGCCCCTGAGCGGGAACCTGCCGCCGGATGTAATTCATGAAGACGCAACTGGGTCACCTCCTATGCGCGAGTTTCCACCTTGACCAGGTGGGCGAGTTTCTGAATCTGTCCCCTGATCACCGGTGTATCCGGACGTACCACCTGGCTGTGGAGTTTCCTCAACCCCAGGGCCCGGGCTGTTTTTCTTTCCGTCTCCGGCCGGCCGATGAGGCTCCGGACCAGGGTAATTCTAAAATCCGCCACTGACTATTCCTCCTAGCCGATGAGTTCGGCCGCCGTTTTACCCCGGAGGCGGGCCACTTCTTCCGCTCTTTTCAGGCCCCGCAGGCCTTCAATGGTAGCATAAACGGCATTATTGGGATTGGCCGAACCCAGGCTTTTTGTTAAGATGTCCCGAATTCCCGCAGCCTCCAGGACCGCCCGCACCGGACCACCGGCGATAACACCAGTACCGGGGGCCGCCGGCTTTAATAAGACCCGGCCTGCACCAAAGTGACCAATAATTTCATGGGGAATGGTCGTGCCGACCATGGGTACTTTGATCAAATTCTTTTTAGCGTCTTCGATGCCCTTGCGAATGGCTTCCGGCACTTCACTAGCCTTACCCAGGCCGGCACCAACATGACCCTTGCCGTCGCCGACGACTACCAGGGCAGCAAAACTAAAACGACGACCACCCTTGACTACCTTGGCTACCCGGTTGACATGGACCACCTTTTCCGTCAGATCGAGTTCCCTGGCTTCAATACGCGCCATTTTTTCCCTCCTTCCCTCCTTAAAAGTCGAGTCCCGCTTCCCGGGCACCTTCGGCCACGGCAGCGATCCGACCATGATAGATATTTCCACCGCGATCAAAAACCACTTTAGTGACGCCCTTCTCCCGGGCCTTCCGGGCGATGAGCTCGCCGACCTTCCTGGCGGCCTCTTTGTTCCCGGTGGCTCCCAGGTCCTTTAAAGCCGGATCCAGGGTCGAGGCTGCCGCCAGGGTTACGCCCCGGCTGTCATCGATGACCTGGGCGTAGATATGGTGGAGGCTCCGGTAAATGCTTAAACGGGGCCGCTCGGAGGTGCCCACCAGGCGCCGCCGCACCCGCAGGTGCTTCTTTTGCCGCGCGCGTTTCCGGTCTTTCTTGATGAACATCCCTTTACCTCCTATTTCTTGCCGCCCTTGGCACCGGTCTTACCGACCTTGCGCCGGATATGCTCGCCCTCATATTTAATGCCTTTGCCTTTATAGGGTTCCGGCGGACGTACCTCGCGGATATTAGCCGCCAAGGTGCCGACTGCTTCCTTGTCAATCCCCTTGACAATGACCTTATTGGGGGCGGGCACTTCTATTTCCAACCCTTCCCCGGGGATCATCTCCACGGGATGGGAATAGCCCACCGTCAAGACCAATTTTTGGCCCTGTTTGGCAGCCCGGTAGCCGACGCCGACCAACTCCAGCCCCTTTTCAAACCCCCGGGTTACGCCATCGACCATATTCTGCAATAAGGCCCGGGATAGGCCGTGCAGGGAACGGTGGGGTTTGGCGTCCGAGGGCCGGCTAACCTGGAGTTCCTCTCCTTCCCGGGCAATGGTTATCACCTCCGGGAACTGGCGGGTGAGCTTTCCTTTGGGGCCTTTGACAGTGACGGTATTGCCTTCGATATTAACCTCTACTCCAGCCGGTATTTTAACCGGCTTCCTGCCTATCCGTGACACCTGATCACCTCCAGTCCTACCAGATGTAGCAGATTACCTCGCCGCCGACGCCTTCTCGGCGGGCTTCTTTATCCGTCAGAATGCCTTTACTGGTAGAAATCACCGCGATTCCCAGGCCTCCCAGGACCCGGGGTACTTCCCCCTTTTTGGCATAAACCCTGAGACCCGGGCGGCTGATCCGTTTCAAACCGGTAATTATTTTTTCCCGGTTGGGACCATATTTGAGGTACAACCGCAGGATACCCTGCTTGTTATCCTCAACGTATTCATAGCTTTTAATATACCCTTCGGTCTTTAAAATCTCGGCCAGGGCCCGCTTGACCCTGGATGCCGGCACCTCGACCTTTTCCTGATAGACCATATTCGCATTGCGGATGCGGGTCAGGAAATCGGCGATGGGATCGGTCATCAATGCAACTACCCCCTTCCTTCTAGTCCCCGCGGTTACCAGCTGGCTTTATTGATGCCGGGGAGTTCCCCTTTATAGGCTAGCTCCCGGAAACAGATCCGGCACAGGCCAAACTTCCGCAGATAACCATGGGGACGCCCACACCGCCAGCACCGGTTATAAGCCCGGACGGAGAATTTGGGTGGGCGGGATTGCTTGATGCGCAAAGACTTTTTGGCCATGGATGTCCTCCTTATTAATGTTCCCGGAACGGCATGCCAAAGCCGCGTAAGAGTTCCCGGGCCTCTTCATCGCTCTTCGCCGTCGTGACCATGATGATATCCATTCCCCGGACCTTATCGATTTTGTCGTACTCGATCTCGGGGAAAATCAATTGTTCTTTGATGCCTAGGGTATAATTCCCGCGGCCGTCAAAGGAGTTGGGCGATATGCCGTGGAAGTCCCGCACCCGGGGTAGGGCGACGCTTACCAGGCGGTCTAAAAACTCGTACATCCGGTCACCCCGCAGGGTTACTTTGCAACCGATGTTAGTACCCTGGCGCAGCTTAAAGGCGGCGATGGATTTCTTGGCTTTGGTGACTACGGGTTTCTGCCCGGTGATGGCCAACAGATCCTGGACGGCACCATCGATAGCTTTCGGATTCTGGGTAGCCTCACCTACGCCCATGTTAATGACGATTTTCTCCAGCTTGGGGATCTCCATGATATTTTTATAGCCAAATTTAGCCTGCATGGCTTTACGGATATCCTGCAGGTATTTATCTTTTAGTCTGGCCACAAGCAGCCCTCCTTTCCCTGGGCTTAATCAAGGACTTCGCCGCACTTCTTACAGACCCGGGCTTTACTCCCATCGGCCAGGATCTGGCGCCCAATCCTGGTGGGGCGATTGCATTTGTTACAAAAAAGCATCACGTTGCTACTGGCAATGGGGGCCTCTTTTTCAATAATACCACCCTGGGGCAGTTTCTGGGTAGGACGGGTATGCCTTTTAACAATATTGACGCCTTCCACGATTACCCGGCCTTTGGCAGTGGCAACGCTCAGGACTTTGCCTTTTTTACCGCTATCCTTGCCGGTAATTACCATGACAGTATCGCCTTTTTTAACGTGCACTCTGGGCGTGGTCAAGGTTTTTCCACCTCCCTTTCCCTAGAGCACTTCCGGTGCCAGGGAAATGATCTTCATAAAATCCTTTTCCCGCAGTTCCCGGGCCACCGGTCCAAAGATACGGGTACCCCTGGGGTTATTCTGGTCGTTAATAATTACTGCCGCATTTTCATTGAAACGAATATAGGAACCGTCTTCACGTTTAACTGCCTTTTGGGTCCGGACGACTACCGCCCGGACAACGTCGCCTTTTTTAACCACGCCCCCCGGCGTTGCTTCTTTGACGGAGGCGATAATGACATCACCTACCCCGGCATAACGTCGTTTCGACCCGCCCAGGACGCGGATACACATCAGCTTCCGGGCACCGGTATTGTCGCCGACTTTGAGGAGCGATTGTTGCTGGATCATAATTTACCTCCTTCCCTGTGCAGATGCGGCTATTTGGCTTTTTCCATAATCTCCACTACCCGCCATCTTTTGTCTTTGCTCAAGGGACGGGTTTCCATGATCTTGACCTTGTCACCAATGTGACACTCGTTCTTTTCATCATGGGCCTTAAATTTCCTGGTGTTGCGGATAATCTTATTAAAAAGCGGGTGCCGCACCCGATCTTCAACGGCCACTACTACTGTCTTATCCATTTTATCGCTGACCACATTCCCGACCCGGATCTTGCGGTAGTTGCGCTCCAACAAAGCTGCCCCCCTTCCTTCGCGTCCTTAGCTTAAGCTCGTTCCAACTTTAATTCCCGCTCGCGCAGAATGGTCTTGGCCCTGGCGATATTGCGCCGGACCTCTTTTAAACGCATCGGGTTATCCATCTGGTTGGTTGCCAGCTGGAAACGCAGGTTAAAGAGTTCCTGTTTGAGTTCGTTAACCTTCTGCTGGAGTTCCTCGGTGGTCAAATCACGTATCTCTTTAGCCTTCATTGGCCTCACCACCCAGTCCCGTCCGCTTGACGAATTTAGTTTTGATGGGCAGCTTGTGGGCTGCCAGGCGCATGGCCTCCCGGGCGATCTCTTCGGTTACACCCGCCATCTCAAAGAGAATCCGGCCTGGCTTCACTACGGACACCCAGTATTCCGGAGCCCCTTTGCCGCTACCCATGCGGGTTTCGGCCGGCTTGGCGGTAATGGGGGTATCGGGAAAGATTTTAATCCAGACCTTGCCGCCGCGTTTAATATAACGAGTCATGGCAATACGGGAGGCCTCAATCTGGCGGCTGGTTATCCAGGCCGGTTCCAGGGCCTGCAGGCCATAATCGCCAAAGGTCACCTCATTGCCCCGGGTGGCCTGGCCCTGGGTCCCCGGCCGGTGGGGTTTGCGGTATTTTACCCTTTTGGGCATCAACATTATTTTTTGCCCCCTTCCTGGACCCGGGCCCGTTCAGGCAGGATTTCACCTTTGTAAATCCAAACTTTAACCCCGATTTTGCCGTAGGTGGTATTGGCCTCGGCAAAGCCGTAGTCAATATCGGCCCGCAGGGTGTGGAGGGGAACCTTGCCTTCGCTGTACCACTCCGTGCGGGCGATCTCCGCCCCGGCCAGGCGGCCACCGCAGGCAATCCGGATCCCCTGGGCGCCCAGGCGCATGGCCCGGCTGACAGCCTGCTTCATGGCCCGCCGGAAGGCGATCCTCTTTTCCAGCTGGGTAGCCACGTTTTCCGCCACCAGCTGGGCGTTGAGCTCGGGCTTTTTGATCTCGGCGATATTTAAATTAACTTGTTTACCGGTTAGCTGCTCCAGGTCCCGGCGCAGGGCTTCCACTTCGGTGCCGCCGCGACCGATGACAATCCCGGGTTTGGCAGTGTTGACAATGACTTTAATCCGATTGGCCGCCCGCTCAATCTCCACACTGGCAATTCCCGCCTGGTAGAGGCGTTTCTTGATAAACTCGCGGATTTTGAGGTCTTCGTGGAGTAGCGCTTTATATTCTTTGCCAGCGTACCAGCGGGAGTCCCAATCGCGGATGATCCCCAGGCGCATGCCCTTAGGGTGTACTTTTTGACCCACGAAATCAGTCCTCCTTTTCCCCGACCACTATAGTTATATGGCTGGAGCGTTTCCGCCGGACATTGGCCCGGCCCATGGCCCGCGGCTGGTAGCGTTTCAGGGTTGGCCCCTCATCCACGTAAGCGCGGCTGACCACCAGGTCGCTGGCATCCAGGTCATAGTTATGTTCGGCATTGGCTACGGCCGATTGCAAAACTTTGGCCACGGCCCGGCTGCCCCTTTTGGGTGTCACCATTAAAATGGCTTCGGCTTCCCGCACCCCTTTGCCACGAATCAGGTCGATTACCTGGCGCACCCGGCGCGGGGAAATCCGGATATACCTGGCCACTGCTTTAGCTTCCACCTTTTCAATTTACCCCCCTTACTTCAGCGCCGTGGAGCGCTCCGTATGGGCGCCATGCCCCCGGAACATACGGGTGGGAGCAAATTCACCCAGTTTGTGGCCGACCATATCTTCGGTAATATAAATCGGTACGTGCTTGCGGCCATCGTGAACGGCGATGGTATGCCCCACCATTTCGGGAAAGATGGTCGAACGGCGGGACCAGGTTTTGATTACCCTTTTCTCGCCCCTGTCATTCATGGTGATGACCTTTTTCAGGAGCCTCTCTTCACAATACGGTCCTTTCTTCAGGGACCGGCCCATACCAGGGAACCCCCTTTCAGCCCTTTATTTATTACGCGGCTTGACGATTAGTTTATCGGAAGGCTTCCGTTTCTTGCGGGTCTTGGCACCCATGGCCGGTTTACCCCAGGGGGTAACCGGGTGCTTGCGTCCCACCGGTGCCCGGCCTTCACCACCACCGTGGGGGTGATCAACGGGGTTCATAACCACGCCGCGGACTGTGGGCCGGATGCCCAGCCAGCGCTTACGACCGGCCTTGCCGATGCTGATATTCTCCCAGTCGAGGTTACCCACCTGGCCTACTGTCGCCCGGCAATTCTCCTGGACCTTGCGTACCTCACCGGAGGGCAACCGCAGCAAGGCATAACCGCCCTCCTTGGCCATTAACTGGGCGCCGGCCCCGGCGGAACGGACCATCTGCCCGCCCTTGCCCGGTTTGAGTTCGACGTTATGGACCATGGTACCAACAGGTATCTGGCTCAGGGGCAGGGCATTACCTACTTTAATATCAGCCTGGGGGCCGCTGATTACCTGGTCCCCGACCTTGAGATTCTCCGGGGCCAGGATGTAGCGCTTTTCCCCGTCGGCATAACTGACCAGGGCAATGTTAGCGGAGCGGTTGGGATCATATTCAATAGTTGCCACGCGGCCGGGAATGCCGTCTTTGTCGCGCTTAAAGTCAATTATTCGGTAGAGGCGTTTGTGTCCCCCACCCTGGTGGCGCACACTCAGGCGACCCTGGCTGTTGCGGCCCCCCGATTTTTTTAACGGTGCCAGCAAGGGTTTGTAGGGATCCGCCGCCGTGATCTCCGCGAAGGCCGAAACCGTCATCTGCCGCCGGCCGGGGGAAGTCGGTTTAAACTTTTTAATGGCCATCCCTGTTCTCTCCTTTCAGGTTAGGCTACTCCAGGCCTTCAAAAACCTGGATTTTATCGCCAGGCCGCAAGGTGACTATAGCTTTTTTGCGGTCAGATTGGCGACCCTGGAAACGGCCCACCCGGCGCAGCTTGCCTCGATCGACCAGGGTATTCACCTTTAAGACCTTGACGTTAAAGAGCTTTTCGATGGCATGCTTGATCTCGATCTTATTGGCACCGGGAGCGACTAAAAAGGTATATTTATTGTCGGCCATGAGGCCGGTGGATTTCTCCGTCACCAGGGGCCGGATGATAATTTCTTCAGGAGCCCGCATCAGGCCAGCACCTCCTCTACCCGGGCCACGGCGTCTTTGGTCATGACCAGTTTGTCGTGGGCCAGGAGATCATAAACATTAATCCCGTCGGAGGTTAAATAGCTTACTCCTGGAATATTGCGGGCCGAAAGTTCAACATTGGGTTCCCGGGTGGCTGTAACTACCAGGGCTTTATCTTTGCCGGCCAGGGTCTTTAAGATGCCAGCCATCTCCCTGGTCCTGGGTTGTTCCAGTTTGAGCTCATCGAGGACGATAATGTTGCCGTCGCGCACTTTACTGGCCAGGGCGGAACGCAGGGCCAGACGGCGTACCTTCTTGGGCAGTTTATAGCCGTAGGCCCGGGGTTGGGGGCCAAAGATTACCGCCCCACCCCGCCATAGGGGCGACCGGATACTACCGGCCCGGGCCCGGCCGGTACCCTTCTGGCGCCAGGGCTTGCGACCCCCGCCGCTAATGTCAGCCCAGCCGCGGGTCGCCGCCGTACCCTGGCGCCTGCTGGCCAGTTGCATGACTACTGCGTCGTGGAGTACGGCCTCATTGACTTCGCCGCCAAAGACCCGTTCATCCAGGTCCACTTCGCCTACCTGCTGGCCGTTGATATTGTATAAGGCTACTCTGGGCATTCCCTGTTAGCCTCCCTTTACCGAATTCTTGATTACCAGCAACCCGTGCCGGGGCCCGGGTACGGAACCCTTGATTAACAGCAGGTTCCTCTCCGGATCCTGCCTGACAACCTCCAGGCCCTGGACAGTTACCCTGGTGGCCCCCAGGTGGCCGGGCAACCGGCGCCCTTTGAAAACCCGGGCCGGGCCCTTGGCTGCCAGCGAGCCGGGCCGGCGGTGATACTTGGAACCGTGCTCCATGGGGCCACGATGGAAACCGTGACGCTTAATGCCCCCGGCAAAACCCTTGCCCTTGGATGTGCCGGTAACGTCTACCCTTTCGCCGGGGGTAAAGACATCCGCCTTTATCTCCTGGCCTACCTGATATTCCCCCGGGTTCTCCACGCGCAATTCGCGTACATAACGGAAAGGTGTGACCCCCACTTTGCTAAAGTAACCCTGCCGGGGTTTGTTAACCTTTTTCTCTTTTACCGGTTCAAAGCCGACCTGCAAGGCATTATAGCCATCGGTGGCTGCTTCTTTACGGCGCAGCACAACGCAGGGCCCGGCCTGCACTACCGTCACCGGGACGACCCGCCCCGCCGGATCAAAGACTTGGGTCATACCGATTTTTTTGCCTAAAATACCCTTCTGCACCTGATCTTACCCCCTAGAGCTTGATCTCAATATCGACCCCGGCCGGGAGATCCAGGCGCATTAAGGCATCTACCGTTTTTGGCGTCGGTTCGAGAATATCGATTAACCGCTTGTGGGTCCGCATCTCGAACTGCTCCCGGGAATCCTTGTTCACATGGGGTGAGCGTAAAATGGTAAAGATATTCTTTTCCGTCGGCAAGGGTATGGGACCGGAGACTACTGCTCCGGTGCGCCTGGCGGTGTCGACGATTTTTTGCGAGGATTGATCGAGAACCCGATGATCAAAGGCCTTCAGGCGGATACGAATCTTCTGTGTCGCCATGCGTTAATTACCCTCCTTCATGGCACGGGATCAGGCTGTTAAGCCTGATCCCTCGCCGCGTAAGTTATGCGTTAATCCCGGTAACAACGCCGGCGCCTACAGTTCGACCACCTTCACGGATAGCGAAGCGCAAGCCTTCCTCAATAGCAATGGGGGTGATAAGTTCGATGTCCATGCGGATGTTATCACCCGGCATGACCATCTCGACACCCTCCGGCAGGGTCACAACCCCGGTAACATCCGTCGTCCGGAAGTAGAACTGGGGCCGGTAGCCGTTGAAGAAGGGCGTATGCCGGCCGCCTTCTTCCTTAGTTAATACGTAAACCTGACCTTGGAATTTGGTATGAGGCTTGATGCTGCCCGGCTTGGCCAGAACCATACCGCGTTCGACTTCTTTGCGATCGACGCCCCGGAGCAGGGTGCCGATATTATCGCCAGCTACGGCTTCGTCCAGGATCTTGCGGAACATCTCCACGCCAGTGACGACTGTCTTCCGGGTCTCATCCCGCAGGCCGATAATCTCGACTTCGTCACCGACTTTAATTTTACCCCGCTCCACCCTGCCGGTAGTCACGGTACCGCGGCCGGTAATGGTGAAGACGTCCTCAATGGGCATCAGGAAGGGTTTGTCAACATCGCGTTCGGGGGTAGGAATATAGCTGTCCACGGCATCCATGAGTTCCCACACCTTACCGCACCACTCGCACTCCCTCTTGCCGCAACCGCATTCCATGGCCTTCAGGGCGCTACCAGTAATGATGGGGATCTCGTCGCCGGGGAATTCGTACTCGGTTAACAGTTCCCGGACTTCCATCTCTACCAGTTCCAGGAGCTCGGGGTCGTCGACCTGGTCAACTTTATTCAGGAAAACGACAATGTAAGGAACACCGACCTGGCGGGCCAGGAGGATGTGCTCCCGGGTCTGGGGCATAGGGCCGTCGGCCGCCGATACTACCAGGATGGCACCGTCCATCTGGGCGGCACCGGTAATCATGTTCTTAACGTAGTCAGCATGACCCGGGCAGTCGACGTGGGCATAGTGGCGTTTTTCAGTCTCGTACTCAACATGGGCGGTGGCAATGGTAATCCCGCGCTCCCGCTCCTCCGGCGCCTTGTCGATTTGGTCATAGGCCGTCGGTGTCGCCCCGCCGGCCTTGGCCAGGCAGAAGGTGATAGCTGCCGTCAGGGTGGTTTTCCCGTGGTCAACGTGGCCGATGGTGCCGACGTTGACATGGGGTTTCTTGCGTTCATATTTTTGTTTGGCCATGATCTTTTAGCCTCCTTAAAAATATAGCTCTTTTAGTGTGAGTAGAATCCTTAACACCAGGGGAAGGCCTCTCCCCTCCCCACCCAAAACTTTTCCTAGGCGCCCTGGCGCTTGGCAATAATGGTTTCGGCTATATTCCTGGGCACCTCGTCATAATGGTCAAACTGCATGACATAGGTGCCGCGACCCTGGGTTCGTGACCGCAGGTCAGTGGCATAGCCGAACATCTCGGCCAGGGGTACATGGGCGCGAATGATCTGGGCCCCGGCCCGGGGTTCCATGCCCTCGACCCGGCCCCGACGGGAATTGAGGTCGCCGATGACGTCGCCCATATACTCATCGGGCACGACGACCTCGACCTTCATTACCGGTTCCAGCAGGACTGGCTGCGCCTTCCGGGCGGCATCCTTGAAGGCCAGGGAACCGGCGATCTTAAAGGCCATTTCCGAGGAGTCAACCTCGTGGTAGGAGCCATCGACCAGGGTCGCCCGGACATCTACCACCGGGTAGCCCGCTAAGACACCATTGGCCATGGCTTCCTGAATGCCGGCGTCGACTGCCGGGATGTATTCCTTGGGAATGACACCGCCGACAATCTTATTAACAAATTCGTAACCCTGGCCGGGTTCCTGAGGCTCGATCTCAATGACCACATGGCCGTACTGGCCGTGACCGCCGGTCTGGCGAATGAACTTGCCCTCCGCTTTAACAGACCGGCGCACCGTCTCTTTGTAAGCCACCTGGGGCCGCCCGACCTTGGCGCCGACCTTAAACTCCCGCAGCAGGCGGTCGACAATAATCTCCAGGTGCAGTTCACCCATACCGGCGATAATGGTCTGGCCGGTCTCCGGGTCAGTATGCATCCTGAAGGTCGGATCTTCCTCCGCCAATCTTTGCAGGGCGATGCTCATCTTCTCCTGGTCGGCCTTGGTTTTAGGCTCAATGGCCACGTCAATAACCGGTTCCGGAAATTCCATGGCTTCCAGGATAATGGGATGCTGCTCATCACACAGGGTATCTCCGGTGGTCGTTTCTTTCAAGCCCACGGCGGCCGCAATATCACCGGCATAGGCCTCTTCGACCTCTTCCCGGTGGTTAGCGTGCATGCGCAGGATCCGGCCCACCCGTTCCCGGCGCCCTTTGGTAGAGTTGTAAACGTAAGAACCCGACTTTAAAGTCCCGGAGTAAACCCGGAAAAAGGTTAGTTTGCCCACATAGGGGTCGGCCATAATCTTAAAGGCCAGGGCGGCAAAGGGCTCCTTATCGCTGGAATGGCGCTCGTCCTCGGTGCCGGTTTCCGGATCGACGCCCTGGATCGCCGGGACATCGGTAGGGGCCGGGAGGAAGTCGACAATGGCATCCAGAAGGGGCTGGACGCCCTTATTCTTAAAGGAAGACCCGCAGAGAACGGGGACCATCTTGACGGCTATAGTTGCCTTGCGAATGCCGTTTTTGATCTCCTCCGGCGTTAGTTCCTCGCCTTCCAGGTATTTTAACATTAGTTCTTCGTCACTCTCGGCTACGGCTTCCAGCAGCTTTTCCCGGTATTCCTGCACCAGGTCCTGCATAGCGGCAGGAATAGGCTCCTCATCAATGGTGGTCCCTAGTTCGTCGGTATAGTAAATGGCCTTCATGGTGATCAGGTCTACCAGACCCCGGAAGCTATCCTCAGCGCCGATGGGTAACTGTACGGGTACCGGGTTGGCCCCCAGGCGTTCGGCAATCATCCGTACGCCCCGAAAGAAATCGGCGCCGACGCGATCCATTTTGTTAATGTAAGCAATCCGGGGGACGCCATACTTGTCAGCCTGGCGCCAGACGGTTTCCGACTGGGGTTCGACCCCGCCCACGGAACAGAAAACGGCCACGGCTCCGTCCAGGACCCGCAAGGAGCGTTCCACTTCCACGGTGAAATCCACGTGGCCTGGCGTGTCGATAATGTTAATCCTGTGATTCCGCCAGAAGCAGGTGGTTGCCGCTGAGGTAATGGTGATCCCGCGTTCCTGTTCTTGAACCATCCAGTCCATGGTAGCATTACCATCATGGACCTCGCCCATACGGTGTAAGCGACCAGTATAAAAAAGTATCCGCTCGGTGGTAGTAGTCTTACCGGCATCAATATGGGCCATGATGCCGATGTTCCGCGTTTTTTCCAGTGGGTATTCTCGAGCCATGGTTTCATCCCTTCTATTAATCAGGTTGCCGGTCACCGGTGGTCACCACGTGGTGAGCCCCAGTCCCCCGGGCCCCTGACCCCCACGCCTACCACCGGTAATGAGCAAAGGCTTTATTGGCTTCTGCCATCTTGTGGGTATCTTCCCGCTTCTTTACGGCCCCGCCGGTATTATTGGCGGCATCCATTAATTCGGCCGCTAGCTTTTCCTGCATACTCTTGCCGCTCCGGGCGCGGGCGTAATTGACCAGCCAGCGCAGGCCCAGGGTCTGGCGGCGTTCCGGCCGCACCTCAATGGGTACCTGGTAGTTGGCGCCACCCACCCGGCGCGCCTTAACCTCCAGGACCGGCATGACATTTTTTAAAGCCTGTTCGAAAACCTCTACCGGCTCTTTGCCGGTTTTGCTTTTGATGGTGGCAAAGGCCTGGTAACAAATCTCCTGGGCTGTTGACTTTTTACCATCCAGCATGATCTGGTTAATCAATTTGGCAACTTTGGTATTCCCGTAGAGCGGGTCCGGTAAAACGGCCCGTCGGGGAATTCTGCCGCGACGTGGCAATCTTATCCCCCCTTTACCTGCTATTTCTTCGGCCGTTTGGCCCCGTATTTGGAGCGGCCCTGGTTACGATTCTGCACGCCGGCAGAATCCAGGGTACCCCGTACGATATGATAGCGGACACCTGGCAGGTCCTTAACCCGGCCGCCCCTTACCAGGACTACCGAGTGTTCCTGCAGGTTATGGCCAATGCCGGGGATATAGGCGGTTACTTCAATGCCATTGGTCAAGCGGACCCGGGCGACCTTACGCAGGGCCGAATTCGGCTTCTTAGGGGTAGTGGTATAAACACGGGTACAGACACCGCGTTTCTGGGGCGATTCCTTGAGGGCCGGAGCCGTTGACTTGACCGTGACTTTTTCCCTCGCCTGCCGCACCAGTTGCTGTATTGTCGGCATCCCTTCCACCTCCTTCCCCGGTTTACTCTTCTAGAATAGCGGCTGAGGCAGAGCCGACTTCAATGGCGCAGGCCTGCCCCAGCTCTTTCATGGAATCTACTTCGACTACTTCCACACCCCGTTCACGGCAAAGCTGGTAGAGGGGCCCGGTTATATGGCCCTCGGCATCCCGGGCGATATAAACCACGCGGGCCTTTCCCTGGCCGACGGCCTTGGTTACCTGCTTGGTACCCACGGCTCGCTTTTTAGCTGTCCGCAAACGTTCATAGGGCATAAATCAACCCCCCAGGACAGTCACACTAATAGATATTATCATTTTCCAGTAGCCGTGTCAACAGTTTCCGCCGGAACTTCCCTGGTATCGACGGCAGGGGCTGTCAGTTGCAGCTGGCGGTAACGGTTCATGCCGGTCCCCGCCGGAATTAGTTTGCCGATGATAACGTTCTCCTTGAGGCCCAGGAGGGGATCGACCCGACCCTTGATAGCCGCCTCCGTCAGCACCCGGGTGGTCTCCTGGAAGGAGGCCGCCGAAAGAAAGGAGTCCGTAGCCAGGGAGGCCTTGGTGATGCCTAGCAGCACCGGCCGGGCTGTAGCCGGTTTACCGCCGCTGGCCGCGACCTTGAGGTTGGCTTCTTCAAAGTCAAAGATGTCCACCAGGGAACCGGCCAGGAGGTCGGTATCCCCCTGGTCCTCCACCTTCACTTTACGCAGCATCTGCCGGATCATCACTTCGATGTGTTTATCGTTGATATCGACGCCCTGAAGGCGGTAAACCCGCTGCACCTCCCGCAGGAGATAGAGTTGGACGCCGCGGACACCTTTAACCTTTAACAGGTCATGGGGATTGACGGAGCCCTCGGTCAACTCATCCCCGGCCTCCACCTGGTCACCCTCAACCACCTTCAAGCGGGAACCATAGGGCACCTGGTAAGAGGACTTCTCACCCTCGACGGTGGTAATCTCGATCTCCCGCCGGCCCCGGATCTCGCTGATCCCGGTGACTGTCCCGCTGGACTCGGCAATGATAGCCTGGCCTTTGGGTTTACGGGCTTCGAAGAGTTCTTCTACCCGGGGCAGGCCCTGGGTAATATCGTCCCCGGCCACGCCGCCGGTATGGAAGGTACGCATGGTGAGCTGGGTGCCGGGCTCGCCGATGGACTGGGCAGCGATGTGGCCGACGGCTTCGCCGATCTCCACTTCCTTGCCGGTGGCCATATCGCGGCCGTAACACTTACGGCAGACGCCGTAACGGGTCCGGCAGGTAAGGACGGAGCGGATCTTGACTTCTTTGATCCCGGCGGCCACTATGGCCCGGGCCTGCTCGTCGTTGATCATGGTGCTGGCAGCTGCCAGGAGTTCTCCGGTTTCCGGATGGCGAACATCTTCCAAGGCGTAACGGCCAGCCAGTCGCTCTTCCATCTTTTCGATGACCTGGTTGCCTTCCTGGATCTCCCGGACCTCAATGCCATTGGTGGTACCGCAGTCGTCTTCCCGGACAATAACGTCCTGGGCGACGTCCACCAGGCGCCGAGTCAGATAACCGGAGTCAGCCGTCCTTAAGGCGGTATCGGCCAGACCTTTACGGGCGCCGTGGGTGGAGATGAAGTACTCCAACACCGTCAGGCCTTCCCGGAAGTTGGCTTTAATGGGCAGGTCGATAATCCGGCCGGAAGGGTCGGCCATGAGGCCGCGCATCCCGGCCAGCTGGCGGATCTGCTGGATATTACCGCGAGCGCCGGAGTTAGCCATCATGAAGACCGGGTTGAATTTATCCATGCCCGCCATAAGCTGTTTGGTCAGGGTATCGGTGGCGTTGTTCCAGAGGGAGATGACTTTCTGGTAACGCTCTTCTTCGCTGATTAAGCCCTTGCGGTACTGCTGGTCGATCTTCTCGACGTTGGCCTCGGTGCTAGCGAGAATCTCCTTTTTCTCCCCAGGCACGACGATATCATCGATGCCGATGGTAAAGCCAGCCAGGGTGGAGTAGTGGAAGCCCACCTTTTTAATGCCGTCCAGAAGGGTGGCGGTGGCTTCTGTACCCAGCAGATCGTAACACCGGGCGATAATCTCCGTTAGTTTCTTTTTGTCGACCTCGCAGTTGTAATAACCGAGTTCCTTGGGGATAGGAATTTCCCGGTTAAAGATGAGGCGACCCATGGTTGTTTCCTGCAACTGCCCGTCTTCCTGGCGGACTTTAATCAAGGCGTGAATGTCAATAACCCGGTTGAGATAGGCCATATGGGCCTCATCATAACTGCTGAAGACCTTGCCCTCCCCCCGGGCGCCCGGGCTGGCAGTGGTCAGGTAGTAGGAGCCCAGGACCATATCCTGGGTGGGGGAGACCACCGGTTTGCCGTCCTTGGGGTTTAAGATATGATGGGCGGCCATCATTAAAATCCGCGCCTCGGCCTGGGCCTCGGCCGACAGGGGCACGTGGACGGCCATCTGGTCGCCGTCGAAGTCGGCATTGTAGGCCGTACAGACCAGGGGGTGGATCTGGATGGCCCGGCCTTCCACCAGCACCGGTTCAAAGGCCTGGATACCAAGCCGGTGCAGGGTCGGCGCCCGGTTTAAGAGCACCGGGTGCTCGGCGATGACCTCTTCCAGAACGTCCCAGACCTCGTTTTTGACTCTTTCCACCATACGCTTGGCGCTCTTGATGTTGTGGGCCAGGCCGGTATCCACCAGACGCTTCATGACGAAGGGCTTAAAAAGCTCCAGGGCCATCTCCTTGGGCAGGCCGCACTGGTGCATCTTTAACTCCGGGCCGACGACGATGACCGAGCGGCCGGAGTAGTCCACCCTCTTGCCTAGCAGGTTCTGGCGGAAGCGGCCCTGTTTGCCTTTCAGCATATCGCTCAAGGACTTCAGGGGCCGGTTGCCGGGGCCGGTTACCGGCCGGCCCCGGCGGCCGTTATCGATGAGGGCATCGACGGCTTCCTGGAGCATGCGTTTTTCATTGCGGACGATAATGTCCGGGGCGCCTAAATCCAGCAGCCGCTTTAACCGGTTGTTCCGGTTGATGACCCGCCGGTAAAGGTCGTTCAGGTCGGAGGTGGCGAAGCGGCCGCCGTCCAGCTGGACCATGGGCCGCAGTTCCGGCGGGATCACCGGTACGACATCCATTATCATCCATTCCGGCCGGTTACCCGAGGCCTTGAAGGCTTCTACTACTTCCAGGCGGCGCAGGGCGCGGATCTTGCGCTGGCCGCTGCTGTCCTTTAACTCCTGGCGCAGTTCGGCGGCCATCTGTTCCAGGTCAATCTCCTGCAGCAGCTCTTTGATGGCTTCTGCTCCCATGGCCGCCCGGAAGGTGTTACCGTATTTATCCCGGTATTCCCGGTACTCGGCCTCAGTCAGGAGCTGCTTTTTGACCAGGGGTGTGTCCCCGGGGTCAATGACGACATAGGAGACAAAGTAAAGAACCTTTTCCAGGGAGCGGGGGGACATATCTAGAATCAGACCCATCCGGCTGGGGATGCCTTTAAAATACCAAATATGGGATACCGGGGCGGCTAGCTCAATATGACCCATGCGTTCCCGGCGCACCTTGGCCCTGGTGACCTCCACGCCGCAGCGATCGCAGACAATGCCTTTATAACGGACCCTTTTATACTTGCCGCAGTGACACTCCCAGTCTTTGGTCGGGCCAAAAATCCGTTCACAGAAAAGGCCGTCGCGTTCTGGCTTCAGGGTGCGGTAATTGATGGTCTCTGGTTTTTTCACCTCACCGCTGGACCAGGCCCGGATCTGTTCCGGTGAAGCCAAACCAATGCGCATCCGTTCAAAATTACTTACATCCAGCATGGAACCAGCCCCCTTAAAGACCAGGATTATTCGTCATCGCCATAATCATCGTCCGGTATAGCCCGGTCATCGCCTCCACTGACATCCAGTTCCAATTCTGAGGGGTCCAAATCGGCGGGATCAAAGTCCAGGTCCTCATCCCTCTCTTCCTCGTTCTCCCCCCCATTTTCCGGTACCGTCTCTGGCTGGCCGTGAACATCCAACCCCAGCTCCTGGGCGGATTCGCCAACGTCGTCGTCATCGTCTTCTTTAATCTCGATCTCTTCATTCTCCTCGGAGAGAACCTTGACGTCCAGCCCCAGGCTCTGGAGCTCTTTAATCAGGACCTTGAAGGATTCCGGCACGCCGGGTTCGGGGACATTCTCCCCTTTGACGATGGCCTCGTAGGTCTTCACCCGGCCGACAACGTCGTCCGATTTGACTGTCAAAATCTCCTGGAGGGTGTAGGCGGCGCCGTAAGCCATCAGCGCCCAGACCTCCATCTCCCCGAAGCGCTGGCCACCGAACTGGGCCTTGCCGCCCAGGGGTTGCTGGGTTACCAGGGAGTAGGGCCCGGTAGACCGGGCGTGAATCTTATCGTCCACCAGGTGGGCGAGTTTGAGCATATACATGTAACCTACAGTTATCGGACGGTCAAAGGGTTCTCCACTGCGGCCGTCATAGAGGATTGTCTTGCCGTCCTCTGGCAGGCCGGCTTTGCGGAAAGCCTCTTTAATCTCTTCCTCTGTGGCCCCGTCAAACACCGGTGTGGCCACGGTAATCCCCAGTGCCCTGGCCACCCGGCCCAGGTGGGTCTCCAAAATCTGGCCCAGGTTCATCCGCGAGGGGACACCCAGGGGGTTGAGGACAATCTCGATGGGGGTACCGTCGGGCAGGAAGGGCATATCCTCTTCCGGCAGGATCCGGGAGATAACACCCTTATTACCGTGCCGGCCGGCCATCTTATCGCCTACTGATATCTTGCGTTTCTGGGCGATATAGACCCGCACCAGTTCATTAACCCCCGGCGCCAGCTCGTCGCCGTTCTCCCGGGAAAAAACCTTGACATCAACAATGATGCCGGATTCCCCATGGGGGACCCGCAGGGAGGTATCCCGGACCTCCCGGGCCTTCTCGCCGAAGATGGCCCGCAGGAGCCGTTCCTCGGCTGTGAGCTCAGTTTCCCCCTTGGGGGTTACCTTGCCCACCAGGATATCGCCGGGTCGCACCTCAGCGCCGATGCGGATAATGCCCCGCTCGTCCAGATCCTTGAGTACGTCTTCACTGACGTTGGGGATATCGCGGGTGATTTCCTCGGGGCCTAGTTTAGTGTCCCGGGCGTCACACTCGTATTCTTCGATATGAATGGAGGTAAAGACGTCTTCTTTGACCAGTTTTTCACTGATCAAGATAGCGTCTTCATAGTTATAGCCCTCCCAGGTCATAAAGGCTACCAGTATATTGCGACCCAGGGCCAGCTCACCCTGGTCGGTCGAGGGCCCGTCAGCAATAGCCTGACCGGCGGTCACCCGTTCGCCCTTGCGGACAATGGGTTTCTGATTAATGCAGGTGCCCTGGTTGGAACGTATGAACTTCTGCAGGCGGTGGGTCTCCTGCTGGCCCTGATCGGTGCGGATAACGACCTCACGTCCGGTAACCCTTTCAACTACGCCATCATTCCGGGCCAGGACCACTGTACCGGAATCGTGGGCCGCCCGCCACTCCATCCCTGTTCCCACCACCGGGGCCTCCGTCCGCAGGAGGGGTACAGCCTGACGCTGCATGTTGGCGCCCATGAGGGCCCGGTTGGCATCGTCGTGTTCCAGGAAAGGGATCATGGCGGTGGCCACACTGACCATCTGTTTCGGGGAGACGTCCATATAGTCTACCTGGCCGGCCGGCACTACCAGGATCTCGCCGCCCTGGCGGGCGTTAACCCTCTTCTCTAAAAAGTGGCCTTCGTCATCCAGAGGGGCATTAGCCTGGGCGATAACATACTTGTCCTCTTCATCAGCAGTTAGGTAATCCACTTGATCGGTAACAATACCCTTTTCCTTGTCCACCCGGCGGTAAGGAGTTTCGATAAAGCCAAACTCATTAATCCGGGCGTAGGTACTCAGGGAACCGATCAGGCCGATGTTGGGGCCCTCCGGAGTCTCAATGGGGCACATGCGGCCATAGTGGGAGGTATGCACGTCCCGGACTTCGAAACCGGCCCGCTCCCGGGAGAGACCGCCCGGGCCTAGGGCCGACAGCCGGCGCTTATGGGTCAGCTCCGCCAGGGGGTTAGTCTGATCCATAAACTGGGATAGCTGGCTGGAGCCGAAGAATTCTTTAATGGCCGCCACCACCGGGCGGATATTGATTAAAACCTGGGGGGTAATGACGTCGACGTCCTGGATGGTCATCCGCTCCCGCACGACCCGTTCCATACGCGCCAGGCCGATGCGGAACTGGTTCTGCAGTAGTTCGCCGACGGAACGCAGCCGCCGGTTGCCCAGATGATCGATATCGTCGGGTTTAACCTCGCCGTCCATGAGACGCAGGAGGTATTTTATGGTATAGATAATATCTTCCTTGGTCAGGGTACGAATGTATTCTTCGTGACCATCTATCTCCTGGGTCAGGATGCCGTGGCCCAGTTTTTTATGGAGCTTGTAGCGGCCGACATTGCCCAGATCGTAGCGCCGGGGATCAAAAAACAGGGATTCCAACAAGTTCCTGGCGCTATCTACCGTCGGCGGTTCCCCGGGTCGTAACCGCTTGTAAATTTCAACCAGGGCTTCTTCTTCGGATTCGGTATTATCTTTTTCCAGGGTGTTTTGAATGCGCCCGTCGTAATCGAAAAGCTCGAGAAGCCGGGCATTGGTGTTATAGCCCAGGGCGCGCAAGAGGATAGTCGCCGGGATTTTCCGGGTGCGGTCAATCCGGACGTAGATGCTCTCGGTATTATCCGTCTCAAACTCCAACCAGGCGCCACGGTTGGGAATCACCGTCGCCCCGTAAACCCGGGCGCCATTGGTATCAATGCCCACGGCATAGTACGCCCCCGGGGAACGAACTAGCTGGCTGACAATAACCCTTTCGGCACCGTTGATGATGAAGGTACCTTTATCGGTCATTAAGGGGAAATCCCCCATAAAGACCTCTTGCTCTTTAACCTCGCCTGTTTCTCTATTAATCAAGCGCACCTTGACCCGCAGGGGGGCAGCGAAGGTCATGTCCCGCTCTTTACATTCATCTTCTGAGTACTTGGGCTCACCTAGGGAATAGTCCACAAACTGCAGGATCAGGTTGCCGGTGAAATCCTGGATCGGTGAGATATCCCGGAAGATCTCCCGCAGGCCGGTGTCGATAAACCACTGGTAGGAGTTACGCTGAATTTCAATGAGGTTGGGTAACTCCAGGGTCTCTTTAATTTTGGCAAAGGTCCACCGTTCCCTGGCCCCGACCTTGACTGGATAAGCCAAAGTTCAAGCCCCCCCACAAGAAATTCAAAAGCAAGGTACTAAAAAACCTCGCTTTTGTAATCTAGTGTTCCTGTTACCTATTATTTCCGTATAAGCCAAAGCTTAATCCTACGCCCATAATTAATGGCATTTTAGTATGATAGCACAAGGGGCGGCTGATGTCAAGAAAAATTTTATAAATTAAAGCCAGGGTTCCCTGGCTCCCTGGCTTGCGACCTGGTTATTTTATCTCGACAGTGGCCCCAGCTTCTTCCAGCTTGGCTTTAATGCCTTCGGCCTCTTCTTTGCTAACCTTTTCTTTAACCGGCTTGGGGGCTTCGTCAACCAAGGCCTTAGCTTCCTTCAAGCCCAGGGCGGTAATCTCGCGGACGACCTTGATGACGTTGATCTTCTTATCGCCGGCTGCTTTTAAGATGACGTCAAATTCGGTTTGCTCTTCCGCCGGAGCTTCCGCCGGGGCGGCAGCACCCGGGGCTACGGCCATGGCCACAGGGGCTGCGGCACTAACGCCGAATTCCTCCTCCAGGGCCTTGACCAGCTCGGACAGTTCCAGAACCGTCAGCCCTTTGACGGCTTCGATGATCTCCTGCACTTTGCTCATAATCAGAGTTCCTCCTTTGAAAATAGACTTCTCCTACGCGGCTTCTTCTTTTTGCTTGCGGATGGCCTCCAGAGCGTAGACCAGGTTGCGGATGTTCCCGGCCAGGACGTTGACCAGGCCGGCCAAGGGTGCCTGGAAGCCACCGACAACCCGGGCAAGGAGCTGTTCGCGGGACGGTAAATCTGCCAGGGCTTTGATGTCGCTGGCGCTAATGACCTTGCCTTGCAGGACGCCGACTTTTATTTGAAAGGTCTTGCTGTTACGCATTACCTCACTCAAAATTTTGGCCGGCGCTACTGGGTCAGTGGAACTGAAGGCGATAGCCGTGGGACCTTCCAGGTACGGTTCCAGGCCTTCCAGGCCTAGTTCTCGGATCGCCCGGATCGTCAGGGTATTCTTAACTACTTTAAATTCCACCCCGGCTTCCCGCAGTTGCCGGCGGAGTTTGGTCATCTCCGCTACATTGAGTCCCCGGTAATCGGCCAGGAGCGAGACTATGGAGGAGCCCAGTTTCTCTTTTATCTCCTTGGTAACTTCTACCTTGGCTGCGCGCTGCTTGTTCACCTTACCACCTCCTGTCTGCCAGAAAAATTTAAGCCCCCGCAGACATACGAGGGCAATATGCAAGTAACCGTTGAGAACGGTTACCCTTCTTCACCTCGGCAGGCAATTTTAGGCCCCTGGGCACCTGCTGTCTCCGGTAAAAACGCTATTTAGTTAGGTAGTTTACCTGCTATTTTACAGCCCGCAGGGGGTTGACATTTATCCCCGGTCCCATGGTCATGGCCAGGCTGATGCTCTTTAAATACTGCCCCTTAGCCGCCGCCGGTTTGGCCTTCACCAGCGCTTCCATAAGTACCCGGAAGTTCTCCTTCAACTTATCGGTCTCAAAGCTGGCCTTACCTATGGGGGCATGGACAATAGCTGTTTTATCGACCCGGAACTCAATTTTACCGGCTTTTACCTCTTTAATAGCCCGGGCCAGGTCCATGGTCACTGTTCCCGCCTTGGGGTTGGGCATCAGGCCCCGGGGACCCAGGATACGACCCAAACGGCCAACCAGGCCCATCATATCCGGAGTGGCGATGGCTACATCGAAATCCAGCCAGCCGCCCTGGATCTTCTCGACCAGGTCTTCCGCCCCGACAAAGTCAGCCCCAGCTTCCTCGGCTTCCCTGGCCTTGTCACCCTTGGCAAAAACCAGGACGCGCCGGGTCTTGCCGGTACCGTTGGGTAGGACCACTGTCCCCCGCACCTGTTGATCGGCGTGGCGGGGGTCGACGCCCAGTTTTACCGCCACTTCCACCGTCTCATCGAATTTGGCGCTGGCCGTCTTTTTTAAGAGTTCAATAGCCGCGTCGGGGTCATAGAGTTCCTGCCGGGATACCAGTTTGCTAATTTCCCGGTACCTTTTTCCATGTTTGGGCACTTGTTATTCCTCCTTGTGGTGCTAGCGGATTGCTCCTCCCACCGGATAATTGTCAGCCTTCTACTTCCACGCCCATGCTTCGGGCAGTGCCTTCGATCATGCGCATGGCTGCCTCGACGCTGGCGGCGTTGAGGTCTTTCATTTTTAACTCGGCTATCTCCCGGACCTTTTCCCGGGAAACCTTGCCCACTTTTTTCCGGTTGGGCTCGCCGGAAGCTGTCTCAATACCCAAGGCTTTTTTCAGCAGCACAGCAGCCGGCGGTGTTTTGGTGATGAAGGTAAAGGAACGATCCTCAAAAACGGTAATCTCCACCGGAATAATCAACCCGGCCTGGGCCGCCGTCCGGTCGTTAAATTCCTTGACAAAGGCCATAATGTTAACCCCGTGCTGGCCCAGAGCCGGGCCCACCGGGGGGGCTGGCGTCGCTTTACCTGCCGGTACCTGCAACTTAACAATCGCCGCTACCTTCTTGGCCATCTCTAAGCACCTCCCTGTTAACCTATTTTTTCAATCTGGTTAAAATCCAACTCAATGGGTGTTTCCCGGCCGAACATGGATACCAGGACCCGCAATTTACCTTTATCAGGCAGAATCTCTTCGATGGAACCAATAAAATTCTCGAAGGGCCCGCTGGTTACCCTGATATTTTCGCCCACGGCGACATCGATACGCGGCCGCGGTTCCTCGACACCCATTTGCTGTAAAATCTGTTCGACTTCGCTTTCCTGTAGAGGAATGGGTTTGTTACCCGTACCCACAAAACCGGTAACCCCGGGGGTGTTACGCACCACATACCAGGAAGCGTCGGTTAAAACCATTTCCACCATGACGTAACCAGGGTAAACCTTGCGTTTGACTATTTTGCGCTTGCCGTCCTTGATCTGGACTTCGTCTTCCATGGGCACGACGATCCGGAAGATCTTATCGCCCATATTCATGGACTCAACGCGTTTTTCCAGGTTGGCCTTAACCTTGTTTTCATAGCCGGAATAAGTGTGGATGACAAACCATGCCTTGTCCATTTTTAACCTCGCAGCCTTAGCGCAAGATCAATTTGCTCAGCAAAAAGCTAAAGGCTGAGTCAAAAATAGATAATAACACGGCCACAATAAGTACTGCTACCAGTACCACCGCGGTATAGGTACCCAGCTCCCGGCGGCTCGGCCAGTGGACTTTCTTGAGTTCGGCCCAGGAACCCTTGAGGAATCTGGTAACCCGCTCGCTGAAGGCTACTTTGTTGGCGGTCGGTTTAGCCACACTCTTGGTTACCATCAATGCAAACTCCTATCTTATTTCGTTTCCTTGTGGACAGTATGCCTACCGCAGAAACTGCAATACTTCTTCAATTCGATGCGATCGGGGTCATTTTTTTTATTTTTGCTGCTCATATAATTACGCCGTTTGCACTCGGTACAGGCAAGGGTAATTCCCACCCGCATAGCCGGCCACCTCCTCCAAAAGACACTCAAGTTAATTTAGCATAAATATAAAGCCCTGTCAATGTCTGTTTGTTGACGCCTTCGGGCCAGATAAGGCCTGGAGTTATATTCTACACCCGCAGGGCTCTTTCCTGCCTGTCCATCTATATTATTGCCGGCTACCTGGAAATTAACTCCTGCGAAATGAGATATGAGATGTGGGAGGTGAGAAGCGGGATTCCTGTAGAAACTGGCTACGCGAGTTTCAGATTAAAGATTGCCTGCCTCTCATTTTTTCCCTTCGTTGGTGGTCCGCCGGTTCGTGGATCGGCCCCAGCCCCCATGAATGACTTCTAATGCTCCAAGGGGGTTGCTTATGACCGGCAATGAGTTATATTAGATTAGTATAGTACGGCCGGTTTAATATTTCCATGGGAAAGGAGGCAGGGTTATGCCTGTCCTGTTTTTCATTCTTATTTCGGTATTCCTGGGTGCCGCGGCCCAGGTCCTGTTCAAGGTCGGCGTCCAGCATCTGGACGGGGTAGTTTTTGACTTGCAGGGATTTATTCGTCTGGGTCTAAGTCCCTTTATCCTGACCGGATTGGTGTCCTTCGCCGCCAGCTTTATCCTCTGGCTGAAAGTCCTGGCCGATGTGCCCCTGAGCTACGCCTACCCCATGGTCAGCCTGGGCTATGTCCTGGTCTTCCTGGTTTCCTGGTTATTCCTGGGGGAAAGCCTGCCACCTTTACGCATCCTGGGTCTGGTTCTAATCATTGCCGGCATCCTGGCTATCGCCCGCAGTTAAAAGGGGGCGCCGGTGCGCCCCCAGGCAATAGCCTCTTCTAAAGCTAATTGCCGAAGAAAAGCAGGATCAGTACCAGAAAGAGGATAAAAGCCCAGTTACCAAAAACAAAACCGTCCGCCATAGTTGGCCCCCCTTCCAATCTCCCCAGGTTTTAGTTTAATCTATGCCGCAGGCTGGGAGTTGGTTACTGTACGGCCGGCGCCGGGTTATATAAAGATAATCAGGCCGATAAGCAACAAGAGAAAAAGAAAGAGCAGGCCGCCGTCGGCAATAATATCCCGCACTTCTACTTCCGGTAGGCTCTGGACTTCAACCATGGATATCCCCTCCGAAAATGATTCTAGCGCCCTTATGGTATTTTATGTCGCTCCTCCGGAACAGGTTACTTTGGCAAATCTATGTCGTCTGGTCACGTTTACCCGGGCAGCGGCCAGGGCTGCCCGAATGGCAAAAAAATCCCCCGTGGATATGGGGGACAAGTGGCTAAAGGTCAACTAAACATTAAAGCGGAAATTGATAATATCACCATCCTGGACTATATAATCTTTACCCTCCAGACGGGCCAGGCCCTCTTCCTTAACTTTATTCATATTGCCGCACCGCTCCAGGTCGGCAAAGTTGACTACCTCGGCCCGGATAAAACCCCGTTCAATATCGCTATGGATCTTACCGGCCGCCGCCCGGGCGTTGGTGCCGGCCTGGATGGTCCAGGCCCGGACCTCATCTTCGCCGGCAGTCAAGAAGGAGATCAAACCCAGGCGGTGATAGATCGCCCGGGCCAGGCGGTCAATGCCCGGTTCGGCGATGCCCATCTCCCGCAGGAAGTCTTCCCTGTCGCCCGGCTCCAGGCGGGCAATCTCGGCTTCCAACCCCGCGCAAAGGGTCAATATCGGTAAACCTTTTGGTTCAGCATAGGACTTGACCTCTTCTTCCCCAGCATAATGCCCGGAGCGGAGCTGGTCTTCATCGATATTGACCACTATAATCATGGGCTTAGTTGTCAAAAAGCCCATATGCCGCAGGTCCTGCCATTCGTCCGCCGTCAAGCCGGCTTCCAAGAGGGGCTTTTCGGCTTCCAGGGCCTCCCGGCATTTCTCCAGGGCCTCCCGTTCGGCCTGCATTTCCGGCTTTATTTTCTTACTGGTGGCAATCCGCTCCAGCCGGGTTTCCACCAGCTGCAGATCCGCCAGAAGCAGTTCCGCATTAATTGTCTCCAGGTCCCGTACCGGATTGAGCTCGCCTTCCACATGGATTACTGCTTCATTACGGAAGGTACGGACGACATGGATCAGGGCATCTACTTCCCGGACAGCACTCAAGAAAGCCGCTCCGGAGCCCCGCATCAAGCCCGGGACATCGATAATCTCCAGGGTGGCGGGGGTGACCTTGCGAGGATGATAAAGGGATGCCAGGAAATCCAGGCGGGCATCGGGTATGGGAGCCGTGCGGATGTTGGTCCTGATACGGCCGGCAAAGGCCGAGGTTTCCGCCTCCGCCTGGGTTAGAAGGTTAAACAGGGTTGTTTTGCCTACCAGGGGTAAACCGATAATACCGCAGGTCAGGGGCAATGCACTTCACCTCGGCCTAAGTATAGCAGTTTCGCCAGCAAAAGGGAAGGCCAGACCCCATTCCGATAGTCGAACTTTATTCCCGGGCGGAGTCCCAAGTGGCATAAAAAAAGAACCAGGCATCTTGTCCGGTTCTCTACGGAAAATGTTTGGAGCCCATAACCGGGATTGAACCGGTGACCTCCGCCTTACCAAGGCGACGCTCTACCTACTGAGCTATATGGGCATGGTTGCGGGGGATGGATTCGAACCAACGACCTTCGGGTTATGAGCCCGACGAGCTACCAACTGCTCCACCCCGCAATATGGATGTGGGATGTGAGATGTTAGAGGTGAGATACTTGTTGGAATTGGCTGCGCCAATTCCTATCTTTATAATCCCACTTCTCATATCCCACTTCTCACTTCTCAAATGGTGGAGGGGGCTGGATTTGAACCAGCGAAGGCTGCGCCAGCAGATTTACAGTCTGCCCCCTTTGGCCAACTCGGGAACCCCTCCATCTTACCTTAATAACCGCTTTTCCTACGCAGCTTCTTCCGAAGCGCGAAGATTATTTTAGCACCCTTTAAGCCCGTCGTCAAGGCTTGTTTGGCTGTAATTTACTGGGTGTCGCCGTCCCGCCGCTCCAAATAGCGCTCTAGTTTGCGCTTAACCCGCTGGAGGGCGTTATCAATGGATTTAACATGGCGTTTCAGGTCCACGGCGATTTCCTGGTAGGACTTGCCTTCCAGATAAGACATTAAGACCTTCCATTCCAGGGAGCTCAGGATCTCCCCCATCTTCTCCTCGATATCCCCGAATTCCTCCCGGCTGATAATCAATTCTTCCGGGTCGGTAATGCGGGTGCCGGAGATAATGTCCAGCAGGGTCCGGTCGGAATCCTCGTCATAAATGGGTTTATTCAAGGAAACATATGAGTTCAGGGGGATATGTTTCTGCCGGGTGGCCGTCTTAATGGCCGTGATAATCTGGCGGGTAATACATAACTCCGCAAAGGCCCGGAAAGAAGAGAGTTTGTCACCGCGAAAGTCGCGAATGGCCTTGTATAGGCCAATCATGCCTTCCTGGACGATATCCTCCCGGTCGGCACCGATGAGGAAATAGGATCGAGCTTTAGCCCTGACAAAGTTACGGTACTTATTAATCAGGTACTCCTGGGCTACTTCATCGCCCTCCTGGGCCTGACAAACAATATCCTCATCACCCATTAACTCATATGGTTGGAAGGATTCCTGCTGCACATTAACGCTCATGTCAACGCCTCCACCCTGGATTTCCAAGCAACAACTGCAGGAGGCCGGTATCTTGTCCAACGACATTTCTAATTATACAAGAAACCACCGTCAACCGCAAGAGTTAACCATCCGTCCCTGTCAGCGCTGGCGCCACCTTTCCAGGATTTGACGCACCGTCTGATGAATCCGCGTATCCAGGCGCACGGTCGGGCCATCATCCTGCCCGGCCCGGTCTATCTCCTGCCGGGCCTGTTCTACATAAACCTTTAATTCGCGGACCGGTATACGCAGGGCTCCTTTGCCTAGGATCATGCGTTGTTCAGCCTGATCAGAAGTGGCGACGTAGACTTGCCCCTGAGTATTGATATTACCTACTAGCTTTTCAATGACCGCATCGGCCGTTTCCCCCTCACGGCTGTAAATGACCTCCACTTCCCCTACCCGTTCTCTTTTTTCGGTGGCTCCGGGGACTTTATGGGCGTCAAAGACGATGATGACCCGCCCGCCCCAGTAAGCCTGGTAGTTAACCAGTTCTGTTATTAGTTTATCGCGGGCGTGGTCAAAACTTGCCTCCTTTAAGCGGGCTAATTCCGGCCAGTTATAGAGAAAATTGTAACCATCCACGATCAACACGTCAGGCACAGGCTCCACCCCGTTCTAAGACCGGACCCGGCCGCGCTGGCGCAATACTTCGTACATCAGAACAGTAGCTGCCGAGGCTACGTTAAGGGAGTTAATCCGGCCGCGCATAGGCAGGCGCACCGTCAAATCGCAATAGGAACGTACCAGGTGGGAGAGGCCCCGGCCTTCGCTGCCTAAAACCAGGACTAGCGGTAGGGTAAAATCAGCGGCATAGGCTTCTTGCGGGGCGTCGCCAGCAGCGCCGACGGCCCAAATACCCTGATCCTTAAGCTCGGTCAAGGTCCGGGCCAGGTTGGTCACCCGGGCTACCGGGACGTATTCCTGGGCCCCTGCCGCCGTCCGCGCAACAGCCGCCGTCAACCCTACCCCCCGCCGCCGGGGGATAATGACTCCATGGACGCCGGCGGCCTCTGCCGAACGCAGAATGGCCCCCAGGTTGTGGGGGTCCTCCACCCCATCAAGCATGACCAGGAAAGGTGGCTCCCCCTGTTCCCGCGACCGGGCCAGGAGATCCTCCAGATCAGCATAGGCTGCCACCGCAGTCAAGGCGACGACCCCCTGGTGATGGGGGCCAGCCATTTTATCCAGGACTGTCCTGTCTACCCGCTGCAGGGGTACACCCTGCTGTCGGGCCAGGTTAACAATCTCGGTGATGATCCGGCCTTCCAGGTGGGGAGCCAGGAAAAGCTTATGTAACGGCCGGCCGGCCCGGAGGGCTTCTCGGACCTGGTTCCGGCCGGCCAGGGGTTCAGTCATAGGCTTTCCTCCCTGCCCCGGGCCGCGGTGACCCGCGGGGTTCCGGTCAACAGTCTGCCTCCTGACAGCAGAAGAGATCATCGGTGATGATCACCCGGGCATAGTGTTCCCTGGGAAAGGTTTGATCAAAATTGATATCGTTAAACAGTACGGGTAGTTTTTCCTTGAAAAGTAGGAGAAGGGGTATGGCCAGCTGCCGCATCTGGGGATGGGCGGTGCTGGCACAGCGCAGGCGGAAAAAGTGCCGCCATTCCCGCAAATTATAAGTAACTACCAGTTCGGTTTTCAGGGAGGTGGGTAGGACGGAACGGGCCTCCTGGGGAGAATTGGTCTGCAATAAAGCCAAGTAACTTTTCTCGGCGGCCAGGCAGGCCTCCCGCCAGATCTCGTAAGCCCCACCAGTAAAGAAAAAGGGTTCAATGACCGTTATCCCGTTGCCGAAGTTATCCTTACCGTAGTTACAGTATCTGGTCGACTCCTGACTGTAAGAACCGATGCGGTGACGGACAATCTCGTGGGATATACCCCGATCGGCGATAATCAAGACGGTGATCTTTTCATGCTCAATAACCGATTCGTGTCCCCGGGCCAGGATCGATTTTAAAAAGGAAGATGCCGAATCGCCCTTGATTTTGTTCTCGGACTTGTAGCAAACCCGGGCGTAACGCTCCAGCCTGGCCAGCAGGCTGTGGTCCAGGGCTCTTTCCGGTACCAGCACTTGGGGTTGCTCAATCAGCATTATCCGTTTTCCCCTCCTTCCCGGCCAGGGTAAAAAGCAGGCTGCCGATCTCCGCCAGCCTGGCGTTATTGCCCTGGAGGTAGAGATAACCCAAGAGGCTTTCTAAAGCTGTGCTGAAGTGATACTCCGCCGGTGCCGTGGTACGGGGCAGGTGTCCAGGACGGGCGTTACGGCCCCGACGCAGGATATCCCGTTCGGCGGGAGTCAAATACTCCTCCAGGACCGGGACCAGCCGGGCCTGGGCCGTGGCCCGCACGTATTTCATAGCCTCCCGGTGCAACTGTTCCGGCCGGGCCGGTCCCTGGCGGACCAGATAGGTCCGGACCAAAAGCTCGTAAACGGCATCACCGATATAGGCCAGGACCAAAGGTGAAAGATCAGCAGTGGGATCCACATTAAACCCCCTTACCCTCTTTTCCAACCTGCACCCGGTCGTTCTTGGTCCCGCGGCTCACTTAATTCCTCTTCCAGCGTGAGCCTTGTAGAGGGCCCGGGCCTGGTCCAGGGAAGTCAGACCCACTCAACTCCTCTTCCAGCGGAAGCCGCGGGGGGTGTCCTCAAGGGTGATCCCCAGTTCCTTAAGGCGGTCGCGAATAGCGTCGGCCGTAACCCAATCCCGACGCTGGCGGGCCTCCTGGCGTACCTGGAGGATCAGGTTCATCAAGCCGTCGAGGAGTTCATCGTCCACCGGCCCGGCAGCCCGGCTAAAGAGGCCCAGCACCTCTCCCCCCAGCTCTGCAAAAACATTAGCCGCCGTTTTCAGGGTTACCGGGTCAATAGCCGTCGCCCCGTTCAAGTAGGTGTTAATTTCCCGGGCCAGGTCATAAAGGGCCGCCAGGGCCCGGGCCGTATTAAAATCATCATCCATAGCGGCTATAAACTCCTGGCGCAGCTTTTCGACCCTGCCGGCCAGGGTGGTCCCCCCGTCCGGGGCCGCTGTTCCCACCCCGCCTGTTATCTGACAACGGGCTTCCCCCAAGAGGCGGCGGGTATTCTCCAGCCGCTCCAGGCCCTTTTCCGCTGCTTGCAGGCCGTCGTCATCAAAGTCAATGGGGCTGCGGTAATGGGTGGCCAGCAGGTAAAGGCGTACCGCCAGGGGCCGGAAATGGCTGCAGATATCCCTTACCAGGAAGAAGTTGCCCCGGGATTTGGACATCTTTTCCTGGTTAATGGTTATAAAGCCATTGTGGAGCCAGTAGCGGGCAAAGGTGCAGCCTGTCTGGGCCTCTGCCTGGGCGATCTCATTCTCATGGTGGGGAAAAATAAGGTCAGCACCGCCCCCATGGATATCGAATCCCGGCCCCAGGTATTGGAGGGCCATGGTCGAACACTCAATATGCCATCCCGGTCGCCCCGGTCCCCAGGGGCTCTCCCAGGATGGTTCCCCCGGGGTGGCCCCCTTCCACAGGGCGAAATCTAGGGGATTGCGTTTGCAGGTATTGACCTCCACCCGTGCCCCGGCCCGCATCTCCCCGGGGGTCCTTTTAGACAGGCGGCCATAGGCCGGAAATTTGGTCACCTCGAAATAAACATCCCCCCCGGCGGGGTAAGCATAGCCCCGCTGGACGAGGGTGGCGATAGCGGTGATGATGGCGTCGATATGCTGGCTGACCCGCGGGTACAGGGAGGCACGCTTGACGTTCAGGGCGTCGGCGTCTGTAAAGAATTCCCCAATATACCGTTCGGCAATAGCCAGGGGATCCTGGTGTTCCTCCCGGGCCCGGTTGATCACCTTATCGTCGATGTCGGTAAAGTTCTGTACGTAAAAGACGTCATAGTGACGGTACTCCAGGTAACGGCGAATGGTGTCGAAAACCACCAGGGGCCGGGCGTTACCCAAATGGATATAATTATAGGTTGTCGGGCCGCAGACATACATGCGTACCCGGCCCGGTTCAGCCGGTGTAAACTCCTCCTTGCTTCCCGTCAGGGTATTGTAAAGATAAATGCCCATCCTTTTCGGCCTCCAATTCTTCAACCCTTTGCTCTAAACGCTGGATCTGTCTCTGCAGGCAGAGGAGCATCTCCGCCACCGGGTCCGGTAGTTCTTCATGGCGGAGGTCTACGGCACTCACTTCGGCGTCGGCAATCTTGCGGCCGTTACGTACCACCACTTTCCCCGGCACGCCGACCACGGTGCAGTTGGGTGGTACATCCCTAAGGACGACGGAACCGGCGCCGATTTTGACGTTGTCACCGATGGTGATGTTGCCTAAAACCTTGGCCCCGGCGCTGATAACCACGTTGTTGCCGATGGTGGGGTGGCGTTTGCCTTTTTCTTTGCCGGTGCCCCCCAGGGTGACTCCCTGGTAAAGGGTGACGTTATTGCCCACTTCTGCTGTTTCGCCGATAATCACGCCCATACCGTGATCGATAAAGATCCCTTCTCCGAGTTTGGCCCCCGGGTGGATTTCAATACCCGTCAGGAAACGGTTAAACTGGGAGATAATCCGGGCCAGCAGGATCAGGCCCCGGCGGTAGCAGGCATGGGCCAGGCGATGGAGGATCAAGGCATGGAAGCCCGGGTAACAGAGGATGACCTCCAGGACACTGTGAGCCGCCGGATCCCGCTGGAAGACAACTTCAATATCCTTCTTCAGCCGCCGCCACAAAGCCGTCATCTCCTTCGCCGCTAAAATAAAACCCCCTCTCCGGTCAGGGACGAGGGGTTCTCGTGGTTCCACCCTGGTTGAGGATTACTCCTCCACTCAGCAGGCTATAATCTCCCGGGCCGTAACGGGGCCGGCCGGCAGGACCTACTCCCTCAAAGATTTCAGCCCTGCAGCTCCCAGGTGCATTTCAACGTCCGGTCATCCAGGGCCACTCCCAGCCACCGATGGCCCTTCTCTGGCGACTCCCGGTACGCTTACTCTCCTGTTCCTCGCTGTTAATACAGGGTAATTATAAACCGGGTCCGGCTGCACTGTCAAGGAGCAATACTACGGCCTGGGCGGCGATACCCTCCCCCCGCCCGGTAAAACCCAGACCCTCGGTAGTAGTAGCCTTGACACTTATTCTATCTGGATCCACTCCCAGGGCGGTGGCGATATGCGCCCGCATGGCGGTAATATAGGGGGCCAGGCGGGGTTCCTGGGCGATAATAATGGTATCGGCGTTGGCCAGGGAGTAGCCCGCCGCGCGGACGTGCCGGTAGGCCTCCTTTAAAAGAAGGAGGCTGTCGGCGTCGCGATAGCGGGGGTCGCCGGGGGGGAAGTAGTGGCCGATATCCCCCAGGGCGGCCGCTCCCAGAAGGGCGTCGGCCAGGGCATGAAGCAGAACGTCGGCATCGGAGTGCCCCTCCAGTCCCCGGGTGTACGGAATGGTTACCCCCCCCAATACCAGCCTCCGGCCGGGAACCAGGCGGTGCACGTCATAACCGCAGCCAATTCGCATTAACTCGCACCCCCCAGGATGGCCCCAGCCAGGACCAGGTCGCCGGGAGTGGTAATCTTAATATTCGTCTCTTCGCCGGGAACCAGCTTGACGGGGTAACCCATTCTTTCTACCAGGGTGGCGTCGTCGGTTGCCTGCCAACCCTTCGCCGCCGCCTCGCGATAGGCCTCCACCAGCCATTCGTGGCGGAAAACCTGGGGCGTCTGAACCGACCAGAGACCGCGACGGTCCAGGGTAGCTGTCACCAGCCCGGCTGCGCCTCCCTGCTTAAGGGTCTCCTTGACCGGCAGGGCCACAATGGCGGCCCCGGTAGTCCGGGCCGCCATAATCACCCTCTCCAGCAACTCTACCGTCAAAAAAGGCCGTGCACCATCGTGCACGGCCACCCATTCTGCTGCCGGCGCCACGGCTTGGAGGGCTGCGGCGATGGAATCCTGGCGTTCGACGCCGCCGGCAACTATCGCCCTGACTTTGTCGCCCCCGTCCCTGGCCGCTACCTGCCAGCAGCGAGGAATATCCTCCGGCCGGGTAACGATTATGATTTCATCCACCAGAGGGGAGGAACAGGCTACCGCCAGGCTATAAGCCAGCATGGCTTTGCCGGCCAGGGGTAGAAAGACTTTATTATCCCCGCAGCCCAGGCGTTTTCCCTGGCCGGCGGCGGCAATAATCAGACTCAAGAAAGGCACTGGTACTCGCTCCGTTCCAGGGTCTGGTGATGGGTGCCCAGCTTGCGTTCGGCACCCTTCGGCCGTGCGAAGATCATTCTCCCGGCAGCCGTCTGTAGGACACTGGTTACCAGGACGGCCACGGTCTGGCCGATGAAACGCCGGCCGTTCTCCACGACAATCATTGTCCCATCATCTAAGTAAGCTACTCCCTGGCCCATTTCCTTACCGTCTTTAATAACCTGGACGGTCATTTCCTCCCCCGGCAGGACAACGGGTTTAACGGCATTGGCCAGTTCATTAATATTCAAAACCCTGACGCCCTGAAGCTCGGCCACCTTGTTCAGATTGTAGTCATTGGTGAGGACCGGGGCGCCCATCTTCTGGGCCAGGCGGACCAGTTTACTGTCAACCTCCGCCAGGTCGTCAAAATCGACCTCGGAGACCTTCACGGTGATATTATTCTCCTTGCGGATCTTATTGAGGATGTCCAGGCCGCGCCGCCCGCGGTTGCGTTTCAGCAGATCCGAGGAATCCGCTATATGGCGCAGTTCTTCCAGGACAAAGGCCGGAATAATGACTGTTCCTTCTATAAAGCCGCTTTTAATAATATCGGCGATCCGGCCGTCAATAATGACGCTGGTGTCCAGGATCTTAGCCCCCGATCGGGCGGCTTCGGCCTTGCCTTTATCCCGCTCCTTGCCTCCCCAGCGGGGGAAAATATTAAAAAGGGCCCACATTTCATCCCGGCGCTTGGTACCCAGGCTCCAACCCAGGTAACCGAAAAGGAGACTCCCGGCCATGGGAATATAGGGTCCCACCAGGGGCAGATGAATAAAGGACGCCCCTAATAAATTGGCGATTATAAGTCCGCAGATTAATCCCAGGGCCCCGCTAATAATCTCCTGCGCCGGAGTGCGTTGCAACCTCCCTTCCAGCCAGTGCATGGACTGGGTAACCAGGTTAATTATGTGCTGGGCCAGGCTATAACCCAGGAGACCGGCTACCAGGGTCACTAGAGCCAGCAGGGTCCAGGTCACCCCCACAGGCGGGCTCACCCCGTGGCCCACCTGCCACAAGTTTAGCCCTACCTGGCCGGCGTAGAAGCCCAGGGCCGCACCCAACAAGCCGACAACCCCGCGTAAGATACGATACAACATCTCTTCACCTTCTTTTTACTTCCTTTCCCTTGGATTCTGCCTCAGGGGACGGCATCTTATACCATCCCAACTTCAGGAATTTCAAGCTAAAAGTTTTTCTAGCAAGTTTTCCACTTGATTCCTTTCGGTGTTGCGGGCCAGGACTAGTTCACTAATCAACATCTGCCGGGCGCTCTCCAGCATTTTCCTTTCTCCCGTGGAAAGACCCCGGTCGTGATCCTGCCTGGCCAGGTTACCCACCACCTCGGCCACTTGATAGATGCTACCGCTCCGCATTTTCTCCAGGTTAGCCCGGTAACGCCGGTTCCAGTTGCCACTGCCGCTCCCCTTGGGCTCCTTGAGGATCTTGATTACTTCCTGGATACCCTTTTCGTCAATCACCTCCCGCAGGCCTACGGCCCGTTCGCTCTCCAAGGGAATCATCACCTTCATGTCACCCAGGGGGAAACGCAGGATATAGTACTTCCGTTTACTGCCCAGGACCTCGCGATCTTCAATGGCCTCGATAACCCCGGCCCCGTGCATGGGATATACCACTTTATCGCCGACTTTAAACATTATGCAACCCTCCCTTTATCGCCCTTCAGTATTTATTATAACAGATTAATTGCTTTCATGCTGCTCGGTGCTAGCTATTTTATTCACATTTATACATCTACCCTTTAACTTCGGGGTTTAACCAGGGCCAGTTCCAGGGCTTCGCCTACTATATGCACATCATATACTTCGTAACCGGGCCGATCTTTCAGGCCCTTACTATTGCCAGCTGGGACGATAAAGCGGTTAAACCCCAACCGGGCAGCCTCTTCAACCCGGCGCTCCAGTTGCGTTACAGCCCGGACTTCCCCTGCCAGGCCGACCTCCCCCAGGACCAGGGTCCGGGATTCCAGGGGACGATCCTGAAGGCTCGAGGCTATGGCCAGACAGACGGCCAGATCCGCCGCCGGTTCGTTGATGGCAATGCCCCCGGCGACGTTGAGATAGATATCATACCCCCCCAGGGGCAGCTTGGCCCGCTTTTCCAGCACGGCCGCCAGTAACAGGGCGCGGTTGAAATCGATACCCGTGGCCAGCCGGCGGGGATTACCAAAATTGGTCCGGCTCACCAGGGCCTGGATCTCCAGCAGCAAGGGCCGGGTCCCCTCCAGGCAGGCCACCACGCTGGAACCGGCTACCCCGGCCGGCCGCTCGGCCAGGAGCAAGGCCGAGGGATTACGGACCTCCTCCAGGCCGGAACCGGCCATTTCAAAGACACCGATCTCATTGGTAGAGCCGAAACGGTTCTTAACGGCCCGCAGGATACGATAGGCCTGGTAACGTTCGCCCTCCAGGTAAAGGACACAATCAACCAGGTGCTCCAGGACGCGGGGCCCGGCCAGGAAGCCTTCCTTGGTAACGTGGCCCACCAGTAATACCGCCGGGCCGCCACCCTTGGCCAAGCGTAAAAAACGGGCCGCTCCTTCCCGTACCTGGGAAACACTGCCCGGGGCGGCCTGGACCTCAGGAAGGATCATGGTCTGGATAGAATCAATAATAACTACTGCCGGTTGCAGTTTTTCAATCTGGTCAATAATGGCTTCGATATTGGTCTCGGCCAGCAGGTAGATGGCGCCGTCCAGGGCACCCAGCCGCTGGGCCCGGAGACGGGTCTGCCCGGCGGATTCCTCACCAGTGACATAGAGGATACAGCCGTACTTGCAGGCCAGCAGGTGCGCCACCTGCAAGAGCAGGGTGGACTTACCAATTCCGGGGGCCCCGCCCACCAGGACCAAAGAACCAGGTACCAGCCCGCCGCCCAGGACCCGGTCCCACTCACCCAGTGAGGTTACCAGCCTCCTGGTGCTGATATCGTTAACTTCCGCCAGCAAGACCGGCGTGGCGGCTGGTGCCGCGGGGTTCTGGGAGATTGTAGTTATTTCTGGTTCCAGCACCAAACTGTTCCAGCTGTCGCAACCGGGACAGCGGCCCAGAAACCCCAGCGATTCATAACCGCACTGCTGGCAGACATAACGTTCTTTGAGCTTGGCCAGTGCTTTTTCCTCCGCAAATAGACTTCTAACAAACCTGTTTCTGGGGGAGCCCCGCATGGGGGCTGACGCGCCCGTCACGAAGGACGAAAATGCAAGTGGAGGCAGGGGCTGGCGGATACAGGCGGAAGGCGACTTGGTTCGCGGCGTTAGCAAACTCAGCGAAGCCGCGGCGGTGAACGGGATAGGGATCGTAACGTAAATTAAGGAACGAAAAATTACGTTCTCCGCGGAGCCTGTACCGCCAGCCCCGCGGCTGTTACTGTAAGTTGCAACCACTTTTGGCTGAACCCTATTTTAGGAGAAGTGGCTCCGCACCCCTGCAGCACACCGCGTGCCTATAGCCTCCGGGGTCATTATAGCACCAGAAAACCTTCTTGGGAAGTCCTGCCATCTTAGACTCTGCCTTCCTGGACTGCTTCCCGGTGGCGGCGATGCCAGCCCAGGTACTCCTTAACGCGATCGACCGTTTTATTCATCACCTGATCCTCGCTAATCCCAGCACTACGGGCGACCTGCCAGGCGCGGGTGAAATTACCGACTGAAGTAAAGATATGAGCATCGCTATTTAACGCTACCTGCACTTTATGCCTTTGGGCGAGTTTGGCCAGTAACTGGCAGCGTGGCAGGCTCCCCTGGCGGCTGACGCTAAAGGAATTATTGTTGATTTCCAGGGCTTTATGCTCACTAGCCGCCGCCAGGACCAGCTTTTCGATATCCACGGGGAACTCAGGGTTGCCTGGATGGACGATAAGGTGGACCCGGGGGTTGGCTATGGCTGCCAGGACGGCCCGAGTATATTCTTCTACGGAGCGACCGTCAAAACCAGTCAGGGCATGAAATCCCGCCAGGACTATATCCAATTCCTCCAGGAGGCGTTCTGGTAGATCCAGGTGCCCCTCGGTATCAATGATATTAGCCTCCACGCCCCGCAAAATTTCCACGCCGCCAATCTTGCGGGGCAGGGCCGCCAGGTTGCCAAAATAGTATTCGTGGGGACCACCGGGCATCTTCAGCCCGTGGTCGGTAATGGCGATCATTTTTAAACCGCGCTTTTCCGCCGCCGCGGCCATCTCTTTAACAGTGCTGTAGGCATGACCGCTGGCGATGGTATGGGTGTGGAGATCGGCTTCAAATAACACTGGCTGCAACTCCCTTCTTATTTACGCTTGCTTCCTCTTGCTAATCCTTTTTGTCCTTCTATAGTATAGCAACAGGTTATTAATCTAATATTAAAGGTCTTTTATTTTAATTTTAAGCTGCCCCTTCTATAAATAATATCCGCCAGGGGGGATTAATACTAACACAGGGTCGGCCGGGGGGCAGATCAGTAACCGCCCGTCGCGGCTTGGCGTTAGTCAATCAGGATTAACGTTGGGTTGGTAAGGGTAGTTGCTGACCTAAAAAAGTGGCCCAGAAAATCTGGGCTGTAAAGTAGTATATATTAAGGAGGTCAGAGGACACCTGGTTGAAGGTAATCAGGTCTTCCTTTCACTGATATTATAACTCATTACTGTTAAAAATCAATATCAGGCCTGTTAAGGTTAGATTAATTTTCAAAGCCCCTTTGCGACGCCAGGCGGTTATTCTTTTTTAACAGTCGCAGGATCATGGTAAAAAAAGCCGGCACCAGTTCCGGGTCAAACTGGGTTCCCGCGTTATCTTCAACTTCTTTTAAGGCTGCTGTTAGCGGGCGAGGTTGCTGGTAGGGTCGGGAGGAAGTCATAGCTTCAAAGGCGTCCGCTAAGGCGATAATCCTGGCTCCCAGGGGGATGTGCACGTCCTTAATACCATTATAGCCGCGCCCATCCCAGCGTTCATGATGATAGGCTACCAGCTCCAGTACCATCCGGTTGGTGCTGGTAGAGGCCAAGAGCTTAACCCCCGCCCGGGCATGGTTCCTGATAACCTGCCACTCCTCCGGCGTCAGGGGGGTTTTCTTGTTCAGGATAGAGCTGGTGATGGTTAGTTTACCAACATCATGTACCAGCGCTCCTTCATAAATAGCCTGGCAATTATTTGTCTCTAAACCGCAGGTCTGAGCCAGGTTCAGTGCCAGGGCGGCTACGCCCAGAGAATGCCGGTAGGTAAAGGGGGAATGGGCTGCCAGCCGGCCCAGCCAAAACTTAATCTCCTGCCACTCCAAGAAACGTTCATCCTCTTCCCCCCAGGGCCGATCCGTCAGATAATAAAAAAAGCCTTGCTCCTCAACAAGACTATGCCGCCACTACGAGCCGGCAGCCTGGCGATCATAGCTTCCCGCCAGTTTCTCCAATGGGGAAGCCTTAGACCCATGGCTTTGTGCCCCCGCCTTTCGACGGGTTTACCCTTGAGCAGCCCTGGTTACAAAAAAATATGCTTTTTAAGCTTTACTTCGACATCTAACGCAATTTCCCTTTCTTGTTGTTTAAATTCCCACTTGCTCCCACCTCTCCCAGGCCCAGTTTTTGGGCCAGGGCCCGATAGTACTTCTCCGCACACCGGCGACAAAGGGTATCTCTACCGATGGTTACCAGATCTACTTGCAGGCCGCAATAACGGCAACTTGGCTGGGAGTCGGCCCGCCGCAGATACCACTCCCCGCCTTCCTTCACCAGAAACTCAATTTCAGCGCCGGGGTATAAATCCAACTGCTGGCGTAACTGGGCCGGCAGGGTTACCCGCCCCTTGTTATCAATAATCCGCCTGTTACCGTCCGGGGCCTGACTCCCAGGTGCTCTGCGCTTCCCGGTAATTTATTCCGCCTCCCCTCCCCCGTTAGCGATCGGAAGGGTAAAGAAGAAACAGCTACCCTGTCCGGGTTTGCTGGTCACATTGATGCTCCCGCCATGGGATTCGACGATATGTTTGACGATAGCCAATCCCAGGCCAGTACCACCCATTTCCCGGGAACGGGCTTTATCCACCCGGTAGAAGCGTTCAAACACCCGGGGCAGGCTTTCGGGTGGAATGCCAATGCCGGTATCTTCCACTTCTACCTGAACTACATCCCCTTCCGGGATGGCCCGCACCATTACCCTCCCCCCAGCCGGGGTATACTTAATCCCATTATCAATAAGATTAAGCAACACCTGGTTCAAATAACTCTCACTAATAGCCAGTGCCGGTATACCCTCAGGGATTTCCGTCTGCAGGTCAACGCCTTTATCGCCGGCCAGGGGGGTTACCGTAGCCAGGATCCGTCCCAGAGTACTCGCCAGGTCAGCCCGGTCCGAAGTCTGGCGCTGGGGCTGGTTCTCCAACCGCGATAAGGCCAGGAGATCCTCAATTAACTGTTGCAGGCGGCGGGCTTCGTTATTAATGATGCCCAGAAAGCGCCGGCTTACCTCCGGGTCTTCCAGGGCGCCTTCCAGTAATGTCTCGACAAATCCCCGGATTGAAGTCAAGGGGGTACGTAATTCATGGGAGACATTGGCCACGAATTCCGTCCGCATCTGCTCCAGGTGGCGGATAGTGGTAATATCACGCATGGTCAGGACAGCACCTACCACCCGGCCTTGCTCGCTGGTAATGGGCATGCCGTGCACCTTAAATAACTGGCTGGTAGTGGGGAAGAGCCTGACCTCCTGTTCCAGGGGCAGGCCGCTGGCCAGGATTTCCTTGACCATTTCATCAATCTCATGGTTACGGATAACCTTGAGGAGGTATTTATGCACAATTTCAGGGCCTTTTTTGCCGATCATTTCCTCAGCTGCCGGGTTCACCATAATCACCCTGCCGACCTGATCGACGGCTACCAGGCCGTCCGTCATACTGGCCAGGATAGCCTCCATCCGGTTACGTTCGGCCGCTAGCTCCCGGAAATTATTGCGCAGGTTTTCCACCATAACATTTAAGTGGTGGCTTAATAAACCTACCTCGTCATCGCTCTGTATCTCAATCCGCTGTTCCAGGTCCCCGGCGGCAATCCGGCGGGTAAGGGGCAATATAGCCCTGAGGGGGGTGATTATACCACCGGCCAGGATAAAGGTGCCTCCAGCCAGGAACAGGAAAACCAGGAACATGACCTTTAAGAGCTCCCCTTCCAGCTTGCCGGCCAGGGGCCCCGCCTGGAAGGGAGGAAGCAGAGGCAGGCTCAAGGCATTGAGGATGACCAGGTGGAGGTAAAGATAGGCCCCCAGCAAGGTTAAGAAAAGTAGCGCTACGAAGTTCAGGGTGATTCTCCAGCGTAAGGAGTGCATAATCCTGATCCCTCGCCTTCCACTGCGGTTTATCCGGTTTGTACCAGACTATGTAGGTTATGTTAGCAGGCACGAGGCGACACCTACAATCTTCGGGTCAAACTGGCTCCCGGCACCTCCGGCCAGGACCTGGACGGCCTCCGCGGGGGTACGCGTCCACTGGTAGGGCCTGTTGGAAGTCATGGCATCAAAGGCATCGGCAACGGCAATAATCCTGGCTCCAGCTGGAATCTCGCCGTCATGGAGGCCATAGGGATAACCTTTACCATCATAACGTTCGTGGTGCAAGCCGGCATCCCTGGCCAGGTCCTTCAAGCCGCTCACCCCGCTTAATAACTCAATGGTCCGGACAGGGTGACGGCGCACGACCTGCAGTTCATCCCTGTCCAGGCGCCCTGGTTTATCCAAAACAGCCCGGGGTACGGCAATCTTACCAAAGTCGTGCAGCAGGCCGGCAATCTCCAAGCGCTGTAATTCCTCTACCCCGTACCCCAGACAGCGGGCCAGTTTTAAGGCATAGGCCGCCACCCGGTGGGAGTGTCCGGCAGTATAGGCATGTTTGGCGTCGATAATGCCGGCAAAGAGGTCGATAGTTATTTTCATCGGATCCTGTACCTGGAAGTTAACCGGCGGTAGAGCCATTATAACCTGGAACATCTTTAATTCCAGGGCCACGTTGGTGGCTATTTCCCCATAAAGGGGCCCCTGCAGTAGTTTGTCCAGGGTAGCCAGAAGTTCCGGGGGAAACCCTCCTCTAACCTTCCTGAGAAGTGTACCCCTGAGGCTAGACCAAGGGGCGCCGGGATGGGCGCGTAAAACCAGGTCCAACTCATCAGCCAGGCCTAAAATCAGGGCTCCCGGGGCCAGGTCCTGGCCTTTAATACCCCGGGGGTAACCGGAACCATCCCAGCGCTCATGGTGATCCCGGATCATGGCTGCCGCCTCGTCCCCCAGGCCGGGAATGGCCGCTACCATGACCGCGCCCTTTTGGGGGTGGTCCAAAATCGCCGGGTTACCACTGGCTTCCGGTTTCACGACAAGGTGGACCAGGTGATCGTCCAAGCCTATGGCGCCCAGGTCGTGGAGCAGGCCGGCATAAAACACCCGGTTCGCCAGTTCAGGCAGTTCTCTCCGGGCTAGTTCCTGGGCCACCAGGGCTACCCGCCAGGCGTGATAGAGTTTCGTTTCTTGTTCAATGTCCAGGATAGTCGATAAAGCTACCACCAGTTCGCTAAAGGTACGGTCCGGCGAGTATATCATGATTTTTCCTCCCCCGGTTAAAACTCCGTACTACAAAAAAATCGCCCTTTACGTTTAGGCAAAGAGCGATTCCCTGGATCCTTGATTGCCTTCCTATTCAGCCACCTGTGACACTTTCTTATTCAGGGCAGTAATAAGGCTATCAACGTCAATGCCATGGGCCAGTGCTCCCTGCTCGATATTCTCGAAACGAGCCGCGGCGCAACCCAGGCAACCCATGCCATGCTCCATAAACACAGGTACAGTCTGGGGATATTTGCTGACAACTTCCGTGATACTCATTTCCTTGGTGATGGTGGCCAAATATATTCACCTCCTATTTCCCTTGCCTGGCGGCGACGGTAATCAAAATTTAATTTATTTGAAGCAACCCATCATGTTAATCATTATAATACGGCCAGGGTCCTTTTGTAAAGAAAATAGCAGCATTAAAGCTGCCCTCCTAAAAACTGGCGGGAGTGTGTGGGAATCGAACCCACCGCGCCCGGGTTCGCCGCGCGCCAGCTGGATTTGAAGTCCAGGCAAGCCACCAGGCCCGATCCACCCCCAGGACATTATACAATCCCCGGACATACCCCGTCAAGGTACTGGTAATCTAGCTAAGCTGGCACGTGTACCCGCTGGCGCCGGTGTGCCAGAAGTGGCGCCATTGATGGTCATCATGGCCCTTAGCTGGCCGGATTGGTAGGCGGTCCCTTTTCCTACCCGCCCAGATAGGCCCGGCGCACCGCCTCGTTGGCAGCCAGTTCTTTGGCCTTACCCTGCAGGGTAATCCGACCGGTTTCCAGGACGTAACCCCGGTGGGCGACGCTGAGGGCCATGTTGGCGTTCTGTTCTACCAGCAAAATGGTGGTTCCCTGCTGGTTAATCGCCCGGATGATATTAAAGATCTCCTGCACCAGCAGTGGGGCCAGGCCCATGGAGGGTTCATCCAGGAGCATGAGGCGGGGCCGGGACATGAGGGCGCGGCCGATGGCCAGCATCTGCTGCTCGCCGCCGCTTAAAGTGCCGGCCAGTTGCTTCCGGCGCTCTTGCAGGCGGGGAAAATGCTGGAAAACCTCGGCCATGCTTTTACTGATACCTTCCCGGTCCCGGCGCAGGTAAGCGCCCAGTTCCAGGTTTTCCTGCACTGTCAGGTTGGGAAAGACCCGCCGGCCCTCGGGTACCTGGGAGATGCCCATCTGGACAATGGCCGGCGCCGGTAAGCCCTTGAGATCCCGCCCCTGGTAGATAATGCTGCCATTACGCGGGCGTAAAAGCCCGCAGATGGTATTCAAGGTAGTACTTTTACCGGCGCCGTTGGCGCCAATCAGGGAAACAATTTCGCCTTCCTCAACCTCCAGGGAAATCCCCTTCAGGGCATGGATGGCTCCATAGTAGACATCTATATTCTCAACCTTGAGGAGCATCGCCATTCACCTCCCGGCCGAGATAAGCCTCAATTACCCGTTCATCGGTACGGATATCCTCCGGGGATCCCTCGGCGATAACCTGGCCGTAATCCAGGACGTAAATGCGTTCACAAATACCCATGACCAGGGACATGTCGTGTTCGATCAAAAGGATGGTCAGCCCAAACTCGCGGCGGATCCAGCCGATCAGATTCATCAGTTCCCTGGTTTCCTGGGGGTTCATCCCGGCGGCCGGCTCATCCAGCAAAAGGAGCCTGGGCCCGGCGGCCAGGGCCCGGGCAATCTCCAACCGGCGCTGCTCCCCGTAGGGGAGGTTGCGGGCCTTTTCAGCCCGGTAGGCGACCAGGTTGAATACCCGCAGCAGTTCCTCGCTTTCCTTGAGGATCTCCTCCTCGCCCCGGTGAAAAGAGGGCAGGCGCAGGATGGCACTGGTGACCCCGTAATGGTTACGACAGTGATAGGCTATCCGCACGTTATCCAGGACACTCAGGTTACTGAAGAGACGAATATTCTGGAACGTCCTGGCAATACCTTTCCGGGTAATCTGGTAAGGCTTTAACCCCACCAAACTCTGGCCGGTAAAAATAATATCCACTCTGGTAGGGCGATAAACGCCGGTAAGGAGATTAAAGATGGTCGTCTTCCCGGCGCCGTTGGGGCCAATGAGACCGACCAGCTCCCCCGCATCCAGGGCGAGATCCACGTTGGCTACCGCCGTCAGACCCCCGAAGGAAATGGTCAAATCCTTAGTTTCGAGCAGGGCCACTGGCCGCACCCCTTTTCTTCAGCCACCGGTCTAGGCTAAACTCCCAGTTACCCATTAACCCCTGGGGACGGAAGATCATTACCACCACCAGGAGGACAGCGTAAATGACCATCCGCAAAACCGCCAGTTGCTGCAGGGCGGCATTAATGAGGGTAATGCCCGCCGCAGCAATGATGGAACCGGTTATGCTGCCCAAACCGCCGAAAACCACCATGACCAGAATGTCAAAGGAACGGAAAAAGGTAAAGGTAACTGGTTGAATCAGGAAAAAATAATGGGCATAAAGCGCGCCGGCAACGCCGGCAAAAAAAGCCCCCAGGGCAAAGGCCAGGACCTTGTAGTAAGTGGTATTGATCCCCATGGTTTCCGCGGCGATTTCATTTTCCCTGATGGCCACGCAGGCTCGTCCGTGGCTAGAATTAATTAAGTTAACCGTTACCAGCACGGTGAAAACGATCATGATATAAAGCCAGGTCCAGTTAGTCAGGCGGGGAATACCGATCATCCCGGCCGCGCCGCCGATATAATTAATGTTATTGGCGGCACCACGGATAATCTCGCCAAAACCCAGGGTGGCGATGGCCAGGTAATCCCCCTTCAGGCGCAGAGTAGGTAAACCAATAATAAACCCGGCCATAGCTGCAGCTAAGGCCCCGGCTACCAGGGCCAGCAGGAAGGGCTGATGCAATTTCATAGTTAAAATGGCTGCTACATAGGCCCCTACAGCCATAAAACCAGCATGGCCCAGGGCCAGCTGGCCGGTAAAACCAACAATGAGGTTTAAACTGACGGCCAGGATAATATTGATCCCCAGCATCATCAAATTGATTTCCTGGAACTTGCTAATCAGCCCCCCTGCTTGCATTCCTAGAACCAGGAAATAGAAAAAGATTACACCGGCCATGGTGATTAGGTTTTTTTTACTGAACCGCACCATAGTCACCTACACCTTCTCCGCGTTGTTCTTGCCCAGCAGGCCGGAGGGCTTGACCAGCAGGATTAAAATCAATAAGAGAAAAACAATAGGGTCGCGCAGATTGCTGCTCCAATAACCGCTCACCAGGGCCTCAAAGATGCCCAGGGCAAAACCACCCACCATAGCGCCGGGGATCAGGCCGATACCACCGATGACGGCCGCCACAAAGGCCTTTAAACCGGGCATGATACCCATCAGCGGCTGGATGGTGTTGTAATAAAGCCCCAGCATGATTCCGGCCACGGCGGCGAAGGCCGAACCCAGGGCAAAGGTAAAGGAAATGGTACTGTCGACGTTAATCCCCATGAGCCTGGCGGCATCGGCGTCGTAGGATACGGCCCGCATGGCCTTACCCCTCCGGGTGTAGCGAACAATATACTGCAGGATAAGCATCATCAGGATAGTGATTGCCAGAATTAGAACCTGCAGGGTGGTGGCCGTGAGCTGCATACCGAAGAGCGTCAGGGGTAACTGCCTGTTGGTAATCAGCCCTCCCGGGTAGGACCTGATATCTGTGCCCAGGACCATCAAGCCCCCGTTTTCCAGGAAAAGGGACACGCCAATGGCCGTAATCAGTGGGGCCAGGCGAGTAGCATTACGCAAGGGCTTATAGGCAACCCGCTCGACGATAACGCCCAAAAGGGCGGAAGCAGCCATGGAAATGATAAAAGCCCACCAGATGTTGAGCTTTCCATAAACGACGACAAAAAAGCCAATATATGCCCCCACCATCATAATATCACCGTGGGCGAAATTAATAAGCTGAATAATACCGTAAACCATGGTATAGCCCAGGGCGATGAGGGCATAGATACTGCCCAGAGATAAACCATTAATTATCTGCTGCAGAAATACGGCCATGGTACCAACTCCTATCCTACCCCGAAAATAACCCCGTTGATCATTTTCATCCTTCTGCTGGTGCCGCATCGGCGGCATGAGCGCTATCCTAAAATAAAAAATAAACTCCAATGAGGGGGCTGGGCCCCCCCATTGGTAATGCTCCCGACCGGACTGCTGCCGGGTTTAATACGTGATCTTCTTCTTCAGGGTCTGATTGCCGTCGACCATGGCAATAATGGAGACATCTTTAATCGGGGTATGGGTCTCATCAATGGTCATTTTACTAGTAATACCATCGAAATCCTTGGTGGCGGCCAGAGCTTTACGAATAGCCTCCGGGTCAGCGCTACCGGCCCTGTTAATGGCATCGGCCAGCATATAGGCGGCATCATATCCCAGAGCGGCAAAGGCATCCGGCTCTTTATTATACTTGGCCTTAAAGGCCTTGATAAAGGCCTGTAGCCGCGGGTTGGCGTCGCTAGCGGCATAGTGGTTGGTGAAGTAGGTGTTATTCAGGTTGGCCGCCCCGCCGGCATACTCGGCCAGTTTGGGCGAATCCCAGCCGTCGGCACCCAGCATGGGTACCTTAATTCCCAGTTCCCGGGCCTGGTTGACAATCTTACCGACATCACCGTAATAGGCCGGGACGTAGATCAGGTCGGCACCGGCGTTCTTCACCCGGGTCAGGGCCGGGCGGAAATCCTGGTCACCGGAATTAAAGCTCTCCTCGGCCACTATCTGGCCGCCGTCTTTGGGGAATTCCTCTTTGAAAACCTGGTACAAGCCCTTGCTGTACTCGTCCGAATTGCTATAAAGGATGGCCGCCTTTTTGGCTCCCAGATCCTTGGCCGCAAACTGGGCGCCCACAATGGCCTGGGTGGGGTCAATAAAGCAAACGCGGAAGACGTAATCCCGCACCTTTTTCGTCTGGGGGTCTACCGTCACGTCTGGGTTCGTGGCTGAAGGGCTAATGATGGGGACCTTATATTCAGTGGCCATGGTGGAGGCTGCCATGGTGGCCCCGGAAGTAGCCGGGCCCAGGAGGGCGACGACTTTATTCTCGGTAATCAATTTGGCGGCCGCGCTCATGGCCTCTTCCCTTTTACCGCCGTTATCCAGGACGATGGGGTTGAGCTTTTTGCCCCCCAGGACGCCGCCTTTCTGGTTGATCTCCTCAAAGGCCAGGAGGATCGCGTCCTTGGAGTTGGTACCATAAGTAGCTACATCGCCGGAGAGTTCATAGTTAACACCAATGTTGATGGTGTCACCACTGCTGCTACTGGCTGCTCCCTGTTGCCCGGTCCCTGATTTGTTCTGGCCGCAGCCGGCAATCAGGGCCACCGTCAAGATCAGGGCCAGCGTTAAGAAGGCGATCTTTTTGATACTCCCCACTCTCACAAACCCCCTCGATTTTTGCCTCCTCGGGCATATTTAAAATCATTATAAACCTGTCCCCTAATAACGTCAATTGCCAATAGAACCCTTATCCAATCCTGGCACAGGCGCGAGACCGGCTAAATAAACATTCTTGGCTCTCCGGGTCACCGGCAGTGGCAACGCCCGCGGCGCCTTCCATGCGGGTTCAGCCGATAACCACCCGCCTGTCCCCTATACGCCGGGTAAACCTTACCTGATCCAGGTACTCCAGCAGGGGCAGGACGTATTTACGAGAACTACCCAGGGCGTCCCTGGCCTCGGCCAGGCCAAAGGGACCATTGGTCCCCAGCTTTTTCATAGCCTCCCGGGCTGTTTCCAGTGCCTCCCGGTACCAGTAAAACTCCTCATTGATTTTTACCAGGACCCCCTGGCGGACCAGGTAATGGAGTAGCTCCTCCAATTCAGCCGGCGGAAGCTGATAGGCCTCCAGAAGCTCTTTGCACGTTGGTGGCTGCCAGCCAGAGGTGCGGTATTTCTCTTCCAGGCTGCGGGCCAATTGTTGCTGTTCAGCGCTGATGCGGGGGGTAAAGCCCGCCAGGGATACCGTATTGGCTGCTAATTGTATCCGGCCCTCCCGCTCCCAATTCTCCAGCAAAGCCTGGAAGACCCGCGCTGGCAAAGCAGAAAAATGCCGGGAGCGAAGTTCCTCCCTGGTTAATCCTGAGCGCAGAGGATAACGGCGGTGAAAATCTTCCAGGGTCCGGGCCACGTTCTGCCACCATTCCTGGTAGCGCCCGGCATCGACGACATAGAAGTCGTTATCCCCGGCCAGCAGGACAACCTGCCCTGCTGTGGCCATATCCTGCAGCAGGGATCTAGTTTCCTCCAGGGATAGGGAGGCCCTGGCAGCTGCCTCGCGCCATTCCAGGCCATCCCGGTGCTCCAGCACCACCTGGGCTAGGATCTTCTCCGGAGAACCCTCCAGGCGCCGCTGCAGGGAAGCCAGAACCCCCGCCTGGAAACGCCGGTGCCGGGGTGGTAAAGGATCGAGGATTAGGCCGCCGCCAATGGTGTCCATGGGGGAATAACTCCGCAGGATGAAACGGTCTTCCCGATTGGCCACTACTGGCTCCTCCATCAGCAGCTGCACCAGGGCCTCCTGGCCACCGGTTAATTCGTCGCGATCCAGGAGAACTACCCGGCCCAGGGCCTCGCTGGTACCCAGGTAAAAGTGGACCCGGCTGCGATTGGCCAGGGGGCGGGCTTCTGCCAGGAGCTTAAAACCGGCATCAAGGCGCAAGGTAGGCTTAAGAAAGTTGGGTGTTAGCAGGGAACTCCCCCGGTGGATGGCCTCCGTTTCGATGCCTGCCAGGTTCACGGCTACCCGCTGGCCGGCCCGGGCCTCCTTGACCGTCAGGCCATGGACCTGGAGGTTGCGGGCCCTGGTCTTAAGGCCTTCCGGCTGGATCTCCAGTTCATCGCCGACACTGATGCTCCCTGACCAGAGGGTACCGGTCACAACAGTTCCAAAGCCAGTGACGCTAAAGACCCGATCAATGGGCAACCGGACCTGGCCGGCTGCCGGCCGGGGTGGGGTAACTGCCGCCAGGGCGTCCAGCTGTTGCCGCAACTCCGCGATTCCTTCTCCGGTAAAGGCCGAGACGGTGACCAGGGGTGCATCCGCCAGTACTGTTCCCTTGACTGCCTGGCGGACCTCATCCCGGACCAGTTCCAGCCATTCGGCTTCGACCAGGTCGATCTTAGTAATAACAATTATCCCCTTTTTGACCCGCAGGAGATCGATAATGGCCAGGTGTTCCCGGGTCTGAGGCATGACACCTTCGTCAGCAGCCACTACCAGCATGACCAGATCCATGCCGCCGACACCGGCCAGCATCTGGCGGATAAAGCGTTCGTGGCCGGGTACATCGACCAGGCCCAGCTGGCGACCGCTGGGAAGGGTCAAGGGCGCAAAACCGAGTTCGATGGATATGCCCCGTTCTTTTTCTTCCTTCAGCCGGTCAGTGTCCACTCCAGTTAGCGCTTTGACCAGCACAGTTTTACCGTGGTCAACATGGCCGGCAGTGCCGACAATAATGTAATCCACTGGCATACCTTCTTCCTGTATCGTGGTGGGGCGTTAGCTCCCCTAAGGGGCTCCCTCCAGGGCCTGGACCAGGGCCCGGGCCAGTTCCTCCCCCTCACCCGGCAGCAGAGTCCGGACATCTAAAATCATGATGTCTTCCTGCACCCGACCTAAGACCGGGGGCTCCGTCCGGCGGAGGGCCAGGGCCAACTCTCTTATTCCCAGCTGCGCCGGTTGGATAGTTACTCCCCAGGAGGGCAATTCGGTCAGGGGCAGGGCACCGCCGCCAGCCTCAGAGGTAGTAGCCACCAGGCCTACCCTGGCCCTGGTCCCCAGTACCCCGGCCAGCAGCTGCTGCAGCTGTTCAGCCCGGCGGCGTAGTTCTGGCGCTGTAAGGGTCAGGGCCGCCAGGGTGGGGATCTCCTGTAAGGCCCGGTCAGGATTCCTGTAAGCGTGGAGGGTAGCTTCCAGGGCTGCCAGGGTCATCTTATCAACCCGCAAGGCCCTGGTCAGGGGATGCCGGGCCATGGCCGCCACCAGATCATGGCGTCCGACGATTATACCGGCCTGGGGCCCGCCCAATAACTTATCACCGCTAAAGGTAACCACATCAACACCCTGCTTTACCTCCGCCTGAACGGTTGGTTCACCGGTAATACCATGGGATTCCAAGTTGTAAAGAAAGCCACTACCCAGGTCCTCCATTACCGGTAACCCCACTCGACGGCCTAGAGCTACCAGTTCGGCAGTGGTGACCTCCCGGGTGAACCCCTGGATCCGGTAATTGCTGGGATGGACCTTGAGGAACAGGGCCGTTTCCGGGCCCAGGGCCTTTTCATAATCCTGGAGGTAGGTTTTGTTGGTAGTTCCTACCTCAACTAGTTTTGTGCCGCTTTGACCCATAACATCTGGTATCCGAAAGGAGCCGCCGATCTCTACCAACTGGCCACGGGAAATAATGGTCTCCCGCCCCTCGGCCAGGGTCGACAGGGCCAGCAGGACGGCAGCGGCATTATTGTTGACCACCAGGGCATCTTCGGCCCCGGTAAGTTCCCGTAACAACCCCGTTACGTGGCTGTAACGGTTACCGCGCTGGCCGTTCTCCAGGTCGAATTCCAAATTGGTATAACGGCTGGCGGCCTGCAGGGCCGCTTCTCTGGCAGCCGGACTCAAAACGGCCCGTCCCAGGTTGGTATGAAGGACAACGCCGGTGGCGTTGATTACCGGCCTAAGGCTGCTGCGGCCGGCAGCGTCATACCTGGCCGCGATCTCCCGGGCGAGTTCCGCCGCCGCCGGCAGGATAGTAATCCCGTTTTTGATCCTCTGGCGCCAGTCATCCACGACCTGCCGGGTAATGGTCAGCACCAGCTGGTGGTCCTCCCGGCTTAAATCCTTCAGACGCGGCTGTTGCAGCAGCTGGTCTACGGCCGGCAATTGCCGCAGTAAGTCCTTTTGTTCCATAACACTCCTCCGCAATAAGATATATCAATATTATAACCCGCTGGCATAAAAGTTGGAACCGGGCTCCCAGCCCGGTTCCAACTTTAGCCGCACCAGTTGTATAAACCCCTGGCTCTTGAGCTAAAATAAGAGATAGACATCCCATTACTTCCGGAGGTGGTTCACATGAGTATTGGCCCCTGGCGCCCCTGGCGCGAATTGGCCACTACACCCAATGAAATGCTACGTAGTCTTATCTCTGGCTTCGGGGAAATGAGCCCCCGTATTGATGTCTATCAAACAGACCATGAGGTAGTCGCTACCGCCGAATTGCCCGGTCTGGTCAACAAAGATGACGTGGAGATAACGGCTACGGAGGATACCCTGACGGTACGGGGAGAGATGCGCCGGAGTGAGGAAGGGGAGGAGCGCAATTACTTCCACTCCGAACGCTTTTATGGTAATTTCTCCCGGACGGTGAGCCTGCCGGTCCAGGTGCAGCCGGAAAAAGCCACGGCCACCTATAAAAACGGTATCCTGGAGGTTCGCATCCCCAGGGCTGAAAACCAGAAACAACGGCGCATACCCATTGATCTTCACTGATGGTTCAGGGGATTGAGGGCCTCCGGCCTGCTCAAGGGTTTATTGATCGGGGTGCCTTCGGGTAGATACTCCCGCTTTTGCCCTTCAATGAGTATCTGAACTCGATCCAGGCCAGCAAACTGGGTGAGGGTAAAGAGCAGGGATTTTATAAAAGCCGTTTCCACGGCGCTACCACCGCCATACCCGATTACCTGTCTGCTGAAATCAACTGTAGCTAGGTTGCCTTCAACCTTCAAATCCAGGAGCCTGGTTCCGGGCCAAATAGTCCGGGTAAGGCCGCTGTCCGCCGGGGGCCCTGCCAGCAGGGCCAGGACCGCCGCCCGGGGCAGGTTATTCTCACTGGCACCCGGCGGTAGGGGCACTGTCACCGGAACCAGGTACTGGGCCTCGGCATCGCCGAAAAACACCTGGACCCCCTTTTGCCCCTCATCCTTCAGAAGACTGTTGACATTCCCCGGGCGCGGCAGGGGAGCATCGAGTTTCACCCCGGCTACTTCAGATACTTTACTGCCTTCCACCAAAATCTGAACCTCTTTTACTCCGGTAAGGTTCGTCATCGTCAGTACCAGGGCCTTAACTGCCAGGTCTACCTGTCTGGCGTCCTTAATCTGCAGGAATTCCCGCGTTAAATTAACGTATACCGTTTGCTGATCATTAAGAAGATAGATATCCCGGAGCTTAACGCCCTCGGGGAATACCGGTTTCAAGCTGTCGCCCTGGGGCCCGGCCAGAAGTTTCTCCATGGCCACCTTTGCTACTTCCCTGGTGGGGTTAAAGCTAACCGTCACCGGCACCAGGTAACGGCCGTCTCTGGTTAGAAAATACACAAGGACCCGATCTAGTTCCCGGTCGTACAACAGGGGCCTGGTTTCCCTTGGTTTCTCACCTGGACCCGGTACATTGTCGCCTGCATTGCTGCCTAGTGAACTTCCGGCTGGCGTTGGTGCTTTGCGCCCGCAGCCGCTGACCACCAGGATCATGAACAACAGAACAAGGCATAAGAAAACTATCCGGGGCCGCCCCCTGCGCCAATAATCCGGGGGGGCTGCTACCATATCCTTCACTCCTTTCCATCAGACTTGAGGACTTAAAAGACTTTTTCTACAATGGAGGCTAAAAATCCTGCCTGGTTTCTAAATCTTAAACATCCTGGCCAATCTACGCCCCAGAGCGAGGAGGATCAGGAGCAGGCCCAGATAACCAAAGAAAGGGTAAATCAAACCAATCAGACGGGCAAAGCCGCCACCTGCCAGGGGTACAGCCAGGACCAGTATTACTACAGCTACCAAGTGGGGGGGAAAACGGGAATCCCGGCCCAGCCTTTTCGCCAGGCCGAAAAGATTGCTAGCTGCAGTGGTAATCATAGCCAGCAACAGAGCCAGGGCATACCAGCCCTGTAATTCGGGGTGATAGCGGCTGACCAGGCTTAAAAGGGGTAATTCAGTTAGCAAATCCTCCCAGGGCAGCTGGCCCAGGGCCTGCACCAGCAAGTAAATAACAAAGCCCAAAAAGAGCCCTCCCAGGGCCGCGCCTAAGGAACCCCGCTGGTAACCGGGCAGGGAAACCAATAAGACTGTAACACCGACCATATTGTAGGTTACGTAGAGGCAGGCATTGAGGATCCAGCTATTGCTGACCAAAAAACCTGCCGGGACCGGTCGTAAGGGACCCCCGGCCAGGGACCGGCCCAGCAAGGCGATTAAAACTAAAATCCCTGTCATTAGCGGTACCAGCAAGCCATTTAGGAACAGGACACCCCGGCCCCGGCCCAGGCTTCCCGTAAAGGCCAGGCCGGCGCAGGCTAGAATGCCGACTTGTTTGGGCCAGCCGAAGTATTGCCGGGCTACGGCGCCGGCACCGGCGAACATAATGGCCAGCCCCCCAAACAGGAAAGCGGTAATGGCTATATCCGCCGGCCAGTACCAGCGACCCAGTAACCGGAAGAGGAAATCGTTGTAAGAGGTGCTTTCCCATTGCCGGGCTAGGAAACGCACTAGGAAGGAGGCGCCCATTAACAAGCCGGTCATCAACACTACGGCCCTGGGCGCCCCGGTACCCAGGCTAAGAAAAAACTGCACCAATTCTTGCCCCGAAGCAAAACCGGCGCCGATCATGGTCCCCATGAGGGCTCCGGCAACCGCCAGCTCGCGTAAAAACGCCACAGGCCGCCCCCCTTACCTGTACATCATATGAAGGGGTGCCAGCCCTTTAGTATAAAAAAAAACAATCCGGCATATACTCTAGCCACAAGGATTTCCAGGAGGTTAAGGATAGTAACTATGCCCTTTATTAGCCGCACTTCTAACCGCGATACTTATAATGGAGTGCATCTGCCCCCAAAACTGAAATATAATTATCAGGATCCCCTGGCAGCTGAAAAACTTGGTGAAGCCCTGGCTGAACACCTCCAGTGGCTCAACCCCGACGGTCACCGCCCAGTAGTAGTGGTTAGTATAGGTACCGATCGCTCCACCGGGGACTGCCTGGGCCCTCTGGTCGGCAATAACCTCTTGCAACGGCCTGATTTGCCTTTGGCCGTCTTTGGGACTCTGGAGGAGCCTGTTCACGCCAGCAACCTGGCGGAGAAAATAAACCAAATTAAAGCCCTTTATCATGACCCCTTAATCATCGCCGTTGATGCCTGCCTGGGACAATCGGAGAACGTCGGGGCCATCACCCTGGCCCCGGGGGCCTTAAAACCTGGCGCCGGGGTTAATAAAAACCTGCCGGCGGTAGGGGATATCCATTTCACCGGCATTGTCAATGTTGGGGGTTATATGGAGTATTTTGTCCTGCAAAATACGCGCCTGAGTATTGTCATGAACATGGCGCGGCAAATTGCCGCCGCCATTTATCGGGGTATAAGCCTGGTCTACGAATACCGCCACCAAGCCGTTGCCCAGGGCTTACAGTAAAGCTTTTAGGTGTTAATTTAAGCCCAGGCAGGCCCGCACCTCGGTATCGGCCACCTGGCGAAAGTCCTCATAAAACTGGCCTACAGCGTAGAAGGGTTCGGGGCTGGCCAGGCAGACCAGGTCATCAACTAGGGGAGCCAGGATTTCCAGGCTCTCCGGCGGCGCTACGGGTACAGCCAGGACCAGGTGTCCTGGTTTTTTATTGCGCAGGGAAGTTAAGGCTGCCGCTATGGTTAACCCGGTGGCAATACCATCGTCGACAACTATAACTACCCGGTCCTTAATGTCCGGGTGGGGCCGGGAACCCCGGTACAGGGCCTGGCGCCTTTTAATCTCGGCCAGTTCGGCTGCGATGGCTCCTTTTAAGTCGGCCGACGTCACATTATAGGCCTGTAGGACCCGGTAGTTATAAATAACGGTACCATCGGGAGCAACTGCGGCAGCAGCTAATTCCGGATTAGCCGGTAAGCCCACCTTGCGGGGGATTAGTAAATCTAGTTCGCCGTCCAGGTCCCGGGCCACCGGTAGAGCTACGATTACACCTCCCCGGGGAATGGCCAGTACTACTGGATTCTGCCCCCGGTAGCCCTTTAAGGCAGCAGCCAGCTGCCGGCCTGCATCCTGCCGATCTTTAAAAAGCATCATAGCCTCCCTTCGCCTTCCGCCTTTACTCGTCGGACCTTCTAGCAGCAAGTAGTATATCCAGAGGATTATGAAGTTATGTGTGAATCTCCCGGCTACCCTGGTTATCGCCTAATAATCCCTTTCCTCGCTCCTACCATCATCGGGCTGCGACCTATCCTCGGGCAGGGGCATCTGGCAATGGCCCCGGAGCAAGCCGCCGGGTTCGACTATTAACCTGCCGGTCTGGACATCGCCATCGATCCTGCCTGTAGGGGCGATCTCTAGCTGGCCGCCGGCCACTACATCGCCCTTAATCCCCCCTACCACCAGGAGATTACGGGCCCGGACGCTGGCAATCACCTGGCCGTTTTCCCCAACCACCAGATCGCCTTCGGTAACTACCTCACCCTCCAAGGCACCATCAATGCGGATGGCCCCGCCAGAGACAAGCTTACCGGTTACCCTGGCACCTTTACCGATAACCGTATCTACCATCGTTGGCTCAGCATTATTCTTTTTTCCCAGCACCGGTTACTTCATCCCCTTCCTCCAGGTAATTTAGCGGGTCGACCAGTTCCCCGTTTAGTTTAATCTGAAAATGAACGTGGGGGCCGGTGCTGCGACCGCTGCTGCCCACCCGGGCGATGGCCTGGCCCCGCACCACCTGATCCCCTTTTTTGACCAGGAGTTCGAAATTATGGCCGTACAAGCTCGTAAACCCATAACCGTGGTCGATGATTACAGCCTGGCCATAAACCGGCATCCAACCGGCAAAGGTCACTCGGCCGTTGCCGGCAGCTTGGACTTCGGCCCCATAGGTAGCTGCAATATCAATGCCGTCATGGAACTCTTCCCGCCAGCCAAATGGGGAATCCCGGCGGCCGAAGGGTGAAGTAACAGGCCCCTGCACCGGCCAATGGGAGGGCCGGGCGGCCTGGTAAGCAAGGTGCTGTTCCAGTTCCCTGGCCAAATTCTGCAAGCGTAGTTGCTGCTGGGGTGCATCCCTGTCCACCTCTGCCAGGGCTTCCTGAACCCTGACCAGGGTCTGGGATTGTTCCGTTGGCCTCAGTCGACCGCTGCGAGAAGCCCCGCTGGAAAGCTGACCACCGCCCTGGCCCAGTCCCGCCAGGGAGCGTACTTGCTGATCCAGGCGGTCCAGGGATTGCATCTTATCCTGCAGCAGCCGGGCCTGCTCCTCCAGTTGGCGGATCTGCCGGGCCTGGGCGGCGTTCAACTCGTCAATGTGATGCAACTCAGCCACCCTTTTTTGATAATGGTAAACCCCCAGCAAGGCGCCGCTCAGGGCCACTAGCAGGGCTACCAGCATAGCCGCCAGAGCAGGAAAAAACCACGGTGGTAGCAACCACCGGTGTACATCCCGGCGTCCTTCCGGGATCAGCATCAGGGTAAAAAAACGATCGCGCCGGTTCTTTGGCACCCCTGGTCCCCCTTACCGACTATTGACTAGCTGACGGCCTTTTCCGGCGCCAGGAGTCCCAGGGCCATGGCCAGGGCTTTTTCCTCTTCTTCACTCAACCGGTACCGGGAACGGCCTTCTTGCACCGGCTTGACAAAGACCCGGGTCTCATCCCGGGCATAGAGACTGGTAAGGATAAAACCGTTGCCCTCACGGTTAAGGAGGGCCAGGGCAAAACTGAGATCACTGCCTGTATCCGGAAAAGCATTAAAACGAATAAGCCCCATCCGGCTAAGGCAGCTTTCAAAACCCACCTGGAGATCAGCAACTTTTTGCTGTAACCCATCAAGGGTTTTTCGGACCTCTCCCAGATCGTGAAAACGCCCCAGCACCTCGGCCAGGTCCTGGCCTTCACCGGTTTCAGCCAGCCGGCGGATACGCCCGTTCAAGCGCCGTAATTCTGCCTGGCTGTGCCAGAGCCAGAGAAGTAACACCACCTGGAGGACCAGCAATCCTATCAGGATCGGCGCATAATAGGGCATGAGCAAGGAATTTAGTGATTGCAAGTTAAAAAGCCCCCCCGCCATAATACAGCAACAGATATATTTCCACACTAAACGCCATTTTCCTCTCGCCTTTGCACATTTTTCATCGAAAACCCTGGAACCCGGGGTAATTTTTCCTGATTTAAACTAACCCCTCCAAGAAGGATTTATAGCCTCTGGAAGAGAAAAGATCTAAATTTGCCAGATCCAGGCCTGACTGAAGCTGGGAGCCTGTACCCACCCGCCCCTATGAACCAACAGTTGCCTAATCCGGTAGAAACCTACTTTCGGCATAGGAGATGATCAATATGTTGTCTGACTTAGCCACCAAGCTGGCCACCCTGCAAGAAAAACTACAAGAATGGGAAAGCATCCTGATTGCCTATTCCGGCGGCGTAGATAGCAGCCTGCTCCTTAAAGTAGCCAGTATGACGCCGGTTAAGGTCCTGGCTGTAACCGCGGCCTCACCTACCTACCCCCAGGTAGAAATCGACGCTGCTACCAACCTGGCCAAGGAATTGGGGGTCCAGCATATGGTAATGAACTCCAAGGAGATGGACAATCCGGAATTCTGTGCCAACCCCCCGGAACGCTGCTATCACTGCAAAAAGGAGTTATTCGCCGACCTGCAAAAACTGGCCCGGGAGCATGGACTCAAGGTGATAGTTGACGGGGCCAATGTCGACGATTGCGATGACTTCCGCCCCGGCAGAAAAGCAGCTCAGGAGTATGGCGTTAAAAGCCCCCTCCAGGAAGCTGGCTTGACCAAAGCCGACATCCGCCAGCTGGCCCGGCATCTGGGATTACCTAACTGGGATAAGCCCTCGATGGCCTGCCTGTCTTCGCGCATACCTTACGGCCAGGCGATAACACCGGCGAAGCTCGCCCAGGTAAACGCCGCCGAAGCCTACCTGCGGCAACTCGGCCTGCAGGAGCTACGGGTGCGCCACCACGGCAGCATCGCTAGAATCGAAGTTAACGCGGCCGCCTTTGCCCTGCTCATTGATAACCAGGTACGCCAGGCCCTGGTCAACCATTTTCATGAAATCGGGTTCACCTATATAGCCCTGGATCTGGAAGGCTTCCGCAGCGGAAGTATGAACGCCGTCCTGCCGGTGGAAGAGCATGGAGCCTGTGTACCACCAGCCCTGCAGCAATAATGTAAATCACATCCATTTTTGTTTTGGTATTGGTAGAAATCTATTTTCGAAGGAGATAAGAGGATGCGCATCGCTTATTTTGATTGTTTCTCCGGTATCAGTGGTGATATGTGCCTGGGGGCCCTGTTGGCCAGCGGCCTGAGCCGGGACGAACTGGTAGTCGGCTTAAATGAACTAGGGCTGGCCGGCTGGGAATTAAGGACTCAAGAGGTAAAGCAGCATAGTATAGCCGCTGTGGATGTCGAAGTCCAGGTCAGCGGCCCTCAACCCCATCGCCACCTGGGCGACATCCTGGAACTCATTAATAACAGTTCCCTGCCGGCCCCGGTCCGGGAAAAGGCTACAGCAGTATTTACCAACCTGGCCCGGGCCGAGGCCCGGGTGCACGGTATCGCCGCCGGCGAAGTCCACTTTCACGAGGTGGGAGCCGTTGATGCCATCATCGACATCATCGGTACGATCCTGGGCCTCCACCTCCTGGGGATTGAAAAAATAATCTCCTCGCCCCTGCCCATGGGTTCCGGCTGGGTTGAGTGCCGGCATGGCAAATTACCAGTACCAGCACCGGCCACCATGTACCTCCTCCAGGGTTTCCCTATTTACGGTACCACTGATCAAGCCGAGCTGGTGACCCCCACCGGTGCGGCCCTGATCACCACCCTGGCTGCTAATTTCGGCCCTTTCCCGGCCATGAACCTGCAGCGCGTCGGTTTCGGCGCCGGGAAAACCAAACTAGAGCGTCCCAACCTCCTGCGCCTGGCCGTTGGCGAAGTTATCACCGGGCAGCTAGAGGGGGAGGAGAACAGCCTGGTCATCGAGACGACCATTGACGATATGAACCCGGAGTTTTTTCCCGCCCTTATCGAGGCTACTATGGCTGCCGGCGCTGTTGATGCCTACTGCACCCCAATACAAATGAAGAAGGGCCGCCCGGGTGTTCTCTTTACGGCCCTCTGTCCGGAAAATAAGCTGGCGAAGGTAGCGGCAACTATCTTCCGCGATTCCACTACCTTGGGGTTACGCTTCCGGCGCGACGGGCGCCTGGTCTGCCAGCGCCGCACCGGCGAAGTCATGACTCCCTTTGGCCCGGTAATTGTGAAATGGGGGCTCTACCATGACACTGAAGGTCAGGCCATAACCCAGGTGGCGCCGGAGTATGAATCCTGCCGCCAGGCAGCTCAAAACGCCGGTGCACCAGTCAAGGAGGTCTACGCTGCCGCCCTAGCAGCTGCCCGGGCACTACCGGGGATTGAATAACAACTATTTAAAGCCAATTAAAGCCAAAAACACCCCGCACCTGCAGTCCAGCTGCGGGGTGTTTTTCTGATCTCATCAAGAAGGATACGTCTCGCCACGAAGGTTCACATATCCCTGCTGGGGCAAGGAGAACCATCTTAGAGCAAGCAAGGGATCCGAGAAATCGTTGGCAAAATACCCTCATGGAACCCTATTGCCATCTTAGCGCTAATAGGGCCGCCAAAAATATGGCCGGTAAAAGGTTACCCACATGGATCTCCTTAATCTTCAGCACGCCCAGAGAGATGGCGATAATCAACAAGCCGCCGGTGGCCGTGATTTCTGTTACTACCGCCGGCGTCAGGTAGTTCTGCAACCAGGCAGCCAGGAGGGTAATGCTACCCTGGTAAAGTAACACCGGCAGGGCCGACAGGGCAACGCCCCACCCGAGGGTAGAAGCCATAGTAACAGCCAAAATACCATCTAATAGAGCTTTAGCATAAAGAGTACTATAATTTCCCCGCAAGCCGGCATCCAGGGAACCCATAATGGCCATAGCCCCGACGCAATAGAGAAGGCTGGCGCTGACGAAGGCCCGGGTAAGCCGGCCACTACCGCCCCGGGTAAGGAGGGCTTCCAGGCGCCGTCCAAATCCCGCCAGGCGGCCTTCAATATCCAGCAGTTCGCCGCAAATACCCCCGCCCATCAGGCTGACAATCACCAGCACGCTATTTTTACTCTGGGTCGCCATGGTTATGCCTACCAGCAAAATACCCAGGCCCGTGGCCTGGGTGACAGTTGTTACCAAACGCTGCTCCAAACGCCAGCCGATCATGCTCCCCAGCAGGGAACCGGCAATAATAGCCAGGACGTTAACAAATGTACCCCACAAACTATCCACCCCGATAAAAATCTACCATATTTTATTCACGGTCTATTCTTTAAGGCTCTGATAATTGCCATTGTGCAACCTATGGTAGTCCCTACCAGCAAAGCTAGGAGTATCGTAATAGTGGCGTAGTAGGCATCCCCTAAATAACCTGTACCGGCGATCTGATGGGCAAAAAAGAAGGAAGCCACCGCCACGAGAAGGCCGGTCAACATCGCCGTCGGCATAACCTTCACCATCTTCCTCATAAGTTAATATTAAAACTCCCTGGGCTTGCAAATTATTTCTTTAATCCTGGTGGCAAAAAAGTCCTGGGAGTGGGCCGGCCGTAAAACCAGAGCCGTATCAACTCCTTCATTGCTGCCGCCCAGGGCGATAATATCCACCCCGGCTGGTATCAACCCCGCATCCAGGGCCATGCCGGCTACCTCCACCGCCACCTTAGTCCCTTGACCAAATAGGCGCAGGGTATTGGCTATAATCTCGGCCGGGTAGACCCCCTGGAAGGTGAAGCGCAGGGCCCGGTCCAGGCCGGCAAACAGGTGCGTAGTAGTAAGAACTTTAATTCCGCCATCTTCCAGCCGCCGGCGCGTGGCCGGATCTATCTCGATTTCCCCGGGATTTTTAAAGCCGGCCTGGTGGGTAACGCAAATTATATTTAGTTCTTGATGGCCCAGGCATAGGCTGGCGCTATAACCTGTAGCCGAGGCTACCACTATGTCCCTAAGGCCGAGTTCGCGAGCCCGATCCAGGGCCAGTTTCACCGTACCTTCCGTGTTTTGCTTGCCCTTATCTAGCCAGTAAGTAGTCATCATATTCGCCTCCATAAAAGCTCTAAAATGTTTCACGTGAAACATTTTCTCCGGTAAGGACAGTAATAATCCTCTCCAGTTCCTCGGGGCCGAAATAATATATTTCTATTTTGCCGCTGTTTTTACCTGCCTTCAATTTTACCCTGGTACTCAATGCTTGCTGCAAGCGTTCCTCGAACTGTCGGGTTTCCAGACTTACCGTGTCATCTTTTTGTTTCTTAACTATTACTTTCCTTTCAGTAAGCTTTTTAATTATGTTTTCCGTTTCCCTGACAGAAATGTTTTCAGCAACGATTTTTTTAGCCAGCTCGATCTGCAGTTTGCTATCTTTGATTCCTAATAACGCCCGCGCATGACCGGAAGATAGTTTATTCTCCCGCACCATGTCCTTAATTTTTTCCGGTAATTGCAGCAAGCGCAGGGCATTGGCAATTACCGGCCTGCTCTTACCTACGCGCCCGGCTACATCTTCCTGAGTCAGGCCATATTCTTCAAGCAGGGTTTGATAGGCTTCAGCTTCTTCCAGGGGATTAAGATCCTCCCGCTGGAGGTTTTCAACTAAAGCAATCTCGGCGGTAGTCCTGGCATCCAGGGATTTAATAATGGCCGGGATCTCTTGCAAACCCGCTTGCCGGCAGGCGCGCCAGCGTCGTTCGCCGGCGATAATTTCATATCCCTCGTTGCCTGCCGGTTTAACGACTATCGGCTGGATGATGCCGTGGGCTTTGATGGACTGGACCAGCTCCGCCATTTTAGCGTCGTCGAAATCCCGGCGCGGCTGGTGTTTTCCCGGCACAATCCGGTCTACAGCGACGCTGGTAATTGTGCCCGCCTCATTCTCTGGGGCAGTTTCCTTTGGCGGAAGCAGGGCGTCCAGTCCCCGCCCCAGCCCTCTTTTAGCCATTGGCGATTACCTCCCGGGCCAGTTCCTGGTAGGCTTCGGCGCCCCGTGAGCGGGGGTCATACAGGCTGATGGGTTGGCCATAGCTGGGGGCCTCACTCAAGCGGACGTTACGAGGAATAATAGTTTTCAAGACCTTTTCCGGAAAGTGATTCTTGACTTCATCAACAACCTGCAGGGAGAGATTCGTCCGGGGATCAAACATAGTTAAAACAACTCCTTCTACTTCCAGCTCGGGATTTAAGTGCCGGGCTACCAGTTGAATGGTATTCATTAATTGTCCCAGCCCTTCCAGGGCGTAATATTCACATTGGATGGGAATCAGAACCCTGGAGGCAGCCGTCAAAGCATTAAGGGTTAAAAGGCCCAGGGAAGGGGGGCAATCGATGATTATGTAGTCATACCTATCTTTAACTTCATCCAGGGCTCGCTTTAATTTTTGTTCCCGGGCAATAGCCGTTACCAGCTCTACTTCGGCGCCGGCCAGTTCAATTGTAGCCGGAACCAGGTCCAGGCCGTTTATCGCAGTGGCGATGATAACACTGCTTAAGGGAGCGCTGTTGATGATTACATCATAAATACAATGCTCGATTTTAAACCGGTCTACGCCCATCCCGCTGGTAGCATTACCCTGGGGATCAATATCCAGCAAGAGAACCTTTTTGCCTTCCTGAGCCATAAAGGCGCTTATGTTGACGGCAGTAGTGGTTTTACCTACACCCCCTTTTTGGTTAGCAATGGTTAATACCTTTCCCATGGACAGGCCTCTCTCCCTTTGTTTTTTCTTTAATTCGGCAGAAGATAGCCTACTTCCTCCTGGAAAAAATAATATCTCTAAGTCAGGGGACGCTTAGCAGGCATGCCCGGGCGCCGGGGATAGAGCGCCGGGGTAGGGTTTTCCTTGATGATCGTAATGAGCATCCTTTCTTCCCCTCCCCCGGGCAGGCGACCGCGCCAGATCTTCTCAATCCTCCCCCCTAAAATACTAATGGCTCTGGTCGCGTTTTTTAATTCTGCGGCGCCCCCCGGTCCTTTATAAGCAACCATAGAACCGCCGAGCCTTATCAAGGGGAGGCAGTATTCCACCAGGGTATTCATGCCAGCCAGGGCCCGGGCTACAGCCAGATCGAAACTCTCCCGGTAACCCGCCTGCCGGCCCAGCTCTTCAGCCCGGCTCCAGCGATACGTAATACCTCGGAGGCCCAATTTAGCGATTACCTCCTCCAGGAAGGTTATCTTTTTATGCTGGGACTCAACTAAAAATACCTGCAGATCCGGGCGGTAAATCTTCAGCAGCAGGCCGGGTATCCCTGCTCCGGTACCGACATCAACTACCCTGGCACCTGCTGGTATTTCCAGGGCTAAAAAAATAAGAAGGGAATCCAGGACATGTTTACGCCAGATTTCCTCCTCTGCCGTTATGGCTGTCAGTTTAACCTTTTGGTTATATCCCTGCAGCAGCCGGATATAATCCTCCAGGCGGGCCACCTGCTCCCTTTGCAGGTTAATTCCTGTAGCCAGGGCAAAATCCGCTAGTAAACCGTCTCTATCGTGCATAGGCTTGCCTTCCCTCCCGCCTTTTTTGCTCCAGGTAAAAAAGGAGGACGTTGATGTCGGCCGGCGTGACCCCGGGGATACGCAGGGCTTGGCCCAGGGATCGCGGTCTGACCCTTTCCAGGTGATCAACGCTTTCCCGGGAAAGCCCTCGGATGTCCCGGTAGTTTAAATCCGCGGGTAAACTCCTGTTCTCCAGCTTTGCCAATCTTTCGGCCTGGATCCTTTCTTTAGCAATATAACCTTCGTACTTAATCATCATTTCTACTTCGCCGGCTACATCCAAAGGCAATGCCGGCACCAAACCGGTGCTTTCCAAATCCTGATATCTTATTCCGGGCCGCTTCAAAAGATCATAGAGACTGGCGGTTCCCTTTAAAGGTACTTCCTCACATTGGGTTAAAAGAAATTGTACTTCTCGGTTATCACTAGCGACATGGCTTTTTCTCAAAGTCGCTATGCTTTCCTTAATGGCCTTCTCTTTTCGTTCCAGCTTTTGGAACTGGACGGCATCCAGCAGGCCTATTTCATAACCGATACCTCCCAGGCGCAGGTCAGCATTATCCTCGCGCAACAGCAAGCGATGTTCCGCGCGGGATGTCAATAACCGGTAAGGTTCTGTTACCCCCCTGGTTACCAGGTCATCGATTAAGACACCAATATAAGCTTGGTCCCGTCTTAAAACCAGGGGTTCCTGGGCCTGCACCAGTCGGGCGGCATTAATTCCGGCCATTAATCCCTGGGCTGCTGCCTCTTCATAACCGGAGGTGCCATTAAGCTGGCCGGCAGTAAAAAGGCCACTGATAGCCTTTACTTCCAGGGAAGATTTTAATTGCGTCGGATCAATATAGTCATATTCGATGGCATAACCGGGCCGCATCATTTCCGCTTGTTCCAGTCCTGGTACACTATGCAGAACTGCCAGTTGTACATCTTCCGGCAGGCTGGTCGACAGGCCCTGGACATACCACTCGTCGGTACCTAGTCCCTCCGGCTCTAAAAAAATCTGGTGCCCGGGCCGGTCGGCGAAACGAACTACTTTGTCTTCGATAGAAGGACAGTACCGCGGCCCCTTACCTTCAATTAAACCGCTGAAAAGGGGCGCCCGGTGGAGGTTGTCAGTAATAATTTTATGAGTTTCCTTGTTGGTATGGGTTAACCAACAAGAAACGTTGGGTCGGTCCTTTTCTTCTACCCAGAAGGAGAAGTTTAAAGGTCCGGGGTCGCCTGGTTGCTCAGCCAGCTTATCCCAGTTGATGGAACGACCGCTGACCCGGGGTGGTGTTCCTGTCTTAAAACGTCCCATACGCAGACCTAGCTCTTGCAGGCTTTCAGCCAGTTCAATGGCCGGTACCTGCCCGTTGGGACCCCCGGTATAAGCTAACTCACCAATAATAATGCGGCCGCGCAGGTAAGTTCCCGTTGTCAGGACAACTGCCCGGGCGGCAAAAAAGGCCCCGGTTCGGGTCAGAACACCCTGTACCCTGCCGCCGGCGGTTAAAATCCGCGTGACCTCGGTCTGTTTAAGATCGAGATTCTCCTGGTGTTCCAGGGTCAGGGTCATGACTTGCTGGTAAAATTTTTTATCGGCCTGGGCCCGTAGGGCCCTGACCGCCGGTCCCTTGCCGTTGTTCAAACGCCGGATCTGAATGCGGCTGCGGTCAATATTGATACCCATTATACCGCCCAGGGCATCAATCTCCTTTACCAGATGCCCCTTGGCGGGGCCGCCAATGGACGGGTTGCAGGGCATCATGGCTATACTCTCTAGGCTGATAGTTAACATGAGGGTCCGGCAGCCCAGTTTAGCTGCCGCCAGGCCGGCTTCACAGCCGGCATGACCGGCACCGATCACAATTACATCGTAATTACCTGCTTTATACACTCCTTTTCACCTACCTTTCCTTATTCCTTTGAAAATAGGTTAACTAAATTAGGCAATTGTTAGTTTGCTACCTGAGGGCTGTACCCGCCAGCTCATTAGCCAGCATTTTCATAGTTTCGTTGCGAGGGCGACAGCCACTATGGGTGGCTCCTCCGAAAATAGGCCCACTACTTACCGATACAAAAGTCGCTGAAGATCCGGTCCAGGAGATCCTCCCGGGCCGTAGAGCCGGTAATTTCACCGAGGTAATTTACGGCCGCCCAGAGGTCGACAGCGATTAAGTCCTCGGGCAACCCCTTCTCCCAGGCTGCGCTAGCGCTCTGGAGGTGCTCCCGGCATCTTTCTAGGGCATCCCGGTGGCGTACCTTCATGATTAAAGGTTCATCTGCCTGTCTGGAAACCCTACCGCCCAGAACTAATTCCCTGATACGCTGCGCCAGTTCATTCAGGCCGACACCTGTAAGGGCGGATATGGCTACGTAGGGATTATCGCCGGCAAAGGCGGCCAATCCTTCACAATTATCGCCGGCAAGATCCCTTTTGTTGCCGGTAATTATGACCTGTTTATTCTTTACAGTCGCCAGGATGCGCCGGTCTTCCGCCTGGATGCCGTCCTGGAGATCAATTACCATTAAAACCAGGTCGGCAGCCTCGATAGCCTGCTTGCTCCTGGCCACCCCAATACTCTCCAGGGTGTCAGCTGTTTCCCGCAAGCCGGCTGTATCTATTAAGCGACAGGTAAAACCGCCCAGCTGCAGGGTTTCCTCAATGGTATCCCTGGTGGTACCGGGAATGTTACTGACAATGGCCCGTTCCTGGTTTAACAGGGCATTCAGGAGGCTGGATTTACCCACATTAGGCCGGCCGACAATTGCTATCCGCAAGCCCTCACTTAGCAGGCGTCCTTCTTCCCAGGAAGCCAGGAGTTTCTCTACGCCGGCCAGGATCTGGCGCAATTCCTGGAGCTTTTCCTGGTCAACCGGGCCTACTTCCTCTGGAAAATCCATGCTGGCTTCAAAGGCCGCCAGGATGCCGGTTAAGCCTGTGCTTAATTCCTTAATCTTGCCGGAAAGTTGGCCCTGCAGGTGAGCCATAGCCGCCTGCAGGCCCTGGCTGCTGCGGGCGCGGATCACCTCCAGAACCGCTTCCGCCTGGGCCAGGTCCAACCGCCCGTTGAGAAAGGCCCGCCTGGTGAACTCCCCCGGTTCCGCCAGCCTGGCCCCCTGTCGCAAAACGAGTTGTAGGACCCTGGCCGTTGCCAGGGCGCCACCGTGGCAGTTTATTTCTACCACGTCTTCGGCCGTATAGCTGTGGGGGCCATACATGACGCTTATTAAAACCTCGTCAATGGTTTCCCCGGTGTCAGGGTCCTGGATTAATCCCAGGCGCAGGAAATGGCTCCGGGAAGCCGCCAGTCCCGGCCCTTGCCGGGGATTAAAAATCTTACCGGCTATAGCTACAGCCTGGCTACCGCTCAAACGTATGATGCCGATACCGCCTTCCCCCGGTGGGGTCGCCAGGGCGGCGATGGTATCCTCAAGCATATCCTTCCGGGCACACCTTTCTCACATAACAAGACCCAGTAATACAGGGGGTATCACTGGGCCGATCGACAATTCTATTTTAGCGCAAATAAATTAATGACGCAAGGCAATGACTACTTTGCGATTGGGTTCCTGTCCTTCACTAAAGGTTAAAATCTGGCTGTCGTTTTGCAGGGCTGTATGGATGACCCGCCTCTCCTGGGGGTTCATGGGTTCCAGGACAATCCGGTTACCCGTTTCTTTAACCCTATTAGACAGGCGCCGGGCTAAATTAATTAAGGTCTGTTCCCGCCGCTTACGGTAACCCTCCACGTCCAGGATAATCTTGATTTTATGCTCCAGGATCCGGTTAACAGCCAGGTTAGTCAAATACTGCAGTGCATCCAGGGTCTCTCCCCGGCGGCCAATCAGAATACCCAGATCCTGACCATGGAAACTGACAAAGTAATAACCCTCCCGGGGCCGTAGTTCCATCCTCGCCTGGATATGCATATCCGCCAAAACCTTACTTAAAAAATCGTTAATTACCTTTTCCGGGCTGTCAGGCAAGACTACCTTTACCCGGGCCTGGCGTGAACCCAGGAGTCCTAAAAAACCCTTGCTGCCTTCTTCTAAAATAGTGACCTCAACTTCCTCCCGTTTTGCCTGCAGGGATTTCAGCGCATTCGTAATAGCCTCTTCAACTGTCCTACCGCTTACTTCAATCTCTTTCATTTAGCGCTGACTTCCTCCTTCACCAGATGCGGCTGGCGGCGAATCAACCATTGCTCTAATATGCCCATCAAGCTAAAGGTTACCCAGTACAGGGAAAGGCCAGCCGAAAAATTACGGCTCATCCAGCCAATTACCAAGGGCATTACATAAAGCATCGTTTTCTGGGTCTGATCCTGACTACTGCTTGCAACCATGCTCACCTTTTGTTGGAAAAAGGTCCCAATGGCCACCAGTATCGGCAAGATATAGGGATCAGGTTGCCCCAGATTAGTTACCCACAAAAAGTTGGCATGGGCCATGTCTACCGCCGGGTTCAGGACCGGATTAAAAAAGTTCCTCAAGGCACTAAATAAAGCAAAGAGAATGGGCATCTGAATCAGCAAGGGCAAACAACCGCCCAAGGGGTTAACCCCTTCCTTTTGGTAGAGTTCCATCATCGCTTGCTGGGACTTCTGAGGGTTACCTTTATATTTTTTCTGTAACTCCTGGACCTTAGGTTGTAGTTCCTGCATGCGGCGCATGGAGCGCAACTGCCTGTAGGTTAAGGGATAGAGAATGACCTTCACGACAACAGTGAATAAAATAATGGCCAGGCCATAGTTGGGTATACCAATGGTCCTGGTGATATTATATAAAAATTGTATCGATTGTGAAAGGAAATCAACTAATATACTCAAAAGCAACCAGCCTTTAACCATCTCTCTATCTTATTATGGTTAAGACGGGTTTTCACCTCCGCAATTTTTTTAAGGGACCGGGTCATAGCCGCCACTATGCCATGGATGGCAGTGGGTTATTCTTTTAAGGGCCAGTAGACCTCCCTGTAACAATCCATACTTTTCCAGGGCTTCAATGGTATACTGGGAGCAACTGGGATAAAAACGACAGTGGTTTCCCAATAACGGTGAGATACATCTTTGATAGAAATGGATCAATTGGATCAATAAAATAACCAGTTTTTTAAGCAAGGGTCTTACTCTCTCCGTTTACTAAAATTTTCCCCCCACGGCCTAAATTTAATACTTCTTTTTCCAGTTCACTGTAAGAAGCGGCAACAGCCCTTTCCCTGGCTACCAGCACAACATCTATACCCGGCTGGAAAGAGGCTAGATGTTGCTGGCAAATGGCGCGCAAACGTCGTTTCAAGCGATTACGGATTACCGCCTTGCCTACCTTTTTCGAAATCGAATAACCGAAACGGGTGTTACCATACTTATTTACCAGGTAATAGAGTTTAAGGAACCTGCCGCTTTTTTTATTGCCGGAACGATAGACCCGGCGGAAATCCCTGCTGGTGGTGATACGACCTTCCTTCGTTAACAATACCTCTCCTCCTGCAGGGGGAAAGGCCTGCCTTAAGCAGACAGGCGCTTCCTGCCTTTCTGGCGACGCTTCTTTATAACCACGCGGCCAGCATGGGTCCGCATTCTTTTTAAAAATCCGTGTACCCGCTGGTGGCGCCGCCTTTTGGGTTGATAAGTCCTTTTCAACCTTTTCCCTCCTACCTATAACTGTATCTAAGCTTCCAGCCTATCATTTCAATTATAGCCGAGTTTTTTTTCATCTGTCAAGGAAAAGGAATTTCTTTGCCTGTTGATAGTTATCCCCAAACCTGTTATGATAAAAATACCAATTTTAACTGGGCCGAGCACCCTTTTCCCCAGGATCCTATTTATTAACAACCTGCTTTTTGAACACTTTTCAAGGAGGTTGCCTTTTTGGCTCCTGTACAGCTTGACCTGGCCTGGCAGCAGGCCCTATCAATTATAGAAAAAGAGATTAGCCCTTCGGCCCTGGATACATGGTTTTATGGTGCCAGGCCGATTACCATGCAGGGTAACACCCTGGTGCTGGCAGCACCCAATGAATTCGCCCGGGATTATCTCCAGAGCCGTTATTACCCTCTGGTGCAGGAAGCCCTGCAGCAGGTCCTGGGGCGCAAAAATATTAAAATCCAGGTTACCTGCTTCCCTCCAGGGGATGCTGACCAGCGCGAAGATATCCAGGGTGAAGATGCCAGCCTGCCTCGTCTCAATCCGAAATATACCTTTGAGACCTTCGTCGTCGGCAACAGCAATCGTTTTGCCCATGCCGCCTGCCTGGCAGTAGCGGAATCGCCGGCCAGCTCTTATAATCCGTTATTTATCTATGGTGGCGTTGGTCTAGGGAAGACTCATTTAATGCAGGCCATCGGCCACCGGGTCCGCCAGCATTTACCAGAACTAAAAGTGATGTATATCTCTTCGGAAAAATTTACCAACGATCTGATTAATTCTATTAAAGATAAAGCCACGGAGCAGTTTCGTACCAAATACCGCAATATCGACGTCCTTTTAATCGATGATATCCAATTCCTGGCCAAGAAGGAGAGCACCCAGGAAGAATTCTTTCATACCTTTAACCATTTATATGAAGCCAATAAACAAATAATTATCTCCAGCGACCGCCCCCCAAAGGAAATACCCACCCTAGAAGATCGCCTGCGCTCGCGTTTTGAATGGGGTTTAATCACCGATATTCAACCACCGGATCTAGAAACCCGAATGGCTATCCTGCGTAAAAAAGCAACTGACGAGGGTACTAACTTGCCTGACGAGGTCATGTTTTTTATTGCCCAAAAAATTGATTCCAATATTCGTGAGCTTGAAGGAGCCCTGATCCGGGTAGCTGCTTACGCTAACTTCACTAAAAAAGAAATAACCCCGGAACTAGCGGAGGGTATTTTAAAAGACGTCCTGGATCTGGCCCGGCCCAAACCTATAACCCCGCGTTTAATCCAGGAGGTCGTTGCCAATTACTTTAATTTAAAGATCGAAGACTTAAAGGCCAAAAAAAGGACGCGTTCGGTAGCCTTTCCGCGCCAAATTGCCATGTATCTCTGCCGGGAACTGACGGAGAATTCCCTGCCCGATATCGGTAAGGAGTTTGGCGGCCGGGATCATACCACGGTTCTGCATGCCTGTGAAAAAATACGTGAGGAACTAAATTCTGATCCTTCCCTGCCCCAGGTAATCACCCAGTTAATGCAACAGATTAGAAACCAGTAACCCACAGTCGTTTCTATTCCAGTTACTTCTCCGCGCGATTTTACTAACATATCAACAGCCCCTATTACTACTGTTACTATAATAATTTTTATATGATGATGGAGGCGAAAAGGCCATGCGGTTCCTTTGTCCTCAACCCCAGCTTGTTAATGCTGTGCAAAAGGTTTACCGCGCTGTAGCTACAACCACTACTCTGCCAGCTATTACTGGGATCTTACTGCAGGCCCACGATAATAACCTGACCTTGACGGGTACCGATTTAGATATGGGGATTATCTATAAATTTCCTGTTGAGATTATCGAGGAAGGAGATTTATTACTGCCAGGGCGTATTTTTACGGAAATGGTCCGGCGGCTGCCACCCACTTCCCTTTCCCTGCGTAGCCTGGACGCCACTGCCGTAGAGATTGCTTACCAGCAATCTCGGGTTCAACTCAATAGTTTTGATCCGGGCCAATTTCCGGCTTTACCACCGCTAGAGGGCGATTTTTCCTTGCAAATGCCGTTAAATGTTATCAAAGACGCTATTCGTAAAGTCACTATCGCCGCCGGTAACGACGACCTGCGCAATGTCTTTAATGGTGTTTTATGGGAGCTGGATCTTGAAGGAAACAGGTTAAACCTGGTAGCAACTGATACCCACCGCCTGGCTTTTTATGGCGGTCAACCTCAAAGTTTTACCTCAGATAAAGGTGCCAGCGCCCTGGTGCCTAACCGCGCTTTGAATGAACTAGCGCGGTTGCTGCCCGGAGATGAGGGTGCCGTAAGCATAACCCTGGGCGCAAGCCAGATCTATGCTCAGTTTGAAGGTCTGACCCTCTATACCCGTTTACTTAGTGGCAAATTCCCTCATTATCAACAGGTTATCCCAAAAGAACATACAACAACTGTTAATATCAATACCAGGGAATTACTGGATACAGTCGAACGGGCCACCTTACTGGCCAGGGATGAGAATAAGGCCCGGGCTCATATTATTATCCTGCGGGTAGGGGAAAAATCTTTAAAAATAACCAGTGAGGCAGCGGAAATCGGCCATCTGGAAGAGGAGTTAACGGCCGCTATCGAGGGCGAAGCCCTGGAACTAGCCTTGAATGGCCGTTACTTACTAGATACCCTGCAGGTAATAGATACGGAAACAGTTGTCCTGGAACTCCTGGCACCCTTAAAACCCGTCGTCGTCAGACCGGCCGGCCAGGATAATTACTTTTGCTTGATCTTGCCTGTTAGGATCGGGTGAAAGTATCCAGAGGTGATTGCCATGCAAAAAGTGATGCTTAACACGCCAACTATCAGGTTGGATCAGTTTTTAAAGTGGCAGGGTCTGGCGGCTACTGGAGGCCAGGCGAAGGAATTAATAATCGCCGGTTTGGTCCTGGTGAACGGACAGGTAGAAACCAGGCGCACTCATAAGCTCGTTCCCGGTGATGAGGTGGAGGTAAAGGGTGCCCGCTTTAAGGTTGCTGCAACTCCAGCTGGTTAACTTTCGTAGTTATAATTACCTTACCTGGGATTGCCTTCCCGGGTTAAATATTATCTATGGTCCCAATGCCGCCGGTAAAACCAACCTATTAGAAGCCATTGGTTACCTGGCTGTAGCCCGATCCTTCCGGCAACAGCTGGACCAGCAATTATTAGCCTGGGGAGCAACCTCCTTTCAAATTAAGGGTTTGTGTTTAAGCTACGACGATGAAGTAGAGCTTTTTATTAACTACCAGCAGCACAATAAAGGGTTAACAATTAACGGTATCCGCAGCCGCTTGGTGGAACTCCTGGGCGTTTTTCCCGGGATCTACTTTGGCCCTGACGACCTGAACTTGATTAAGGGCGGCCCGTACCAACGCCGCCAGTTTTTGGACCGGGAACTCAGCATGGGTGATCGTCTCTATTGTCGCAGTTTGCAGGAATACCGGCGTATCCTATTGCAACGTAACCTTTTACTGCGGGCCCTGAAGGTGGGAAGAGGGAAGGCGGACGAGCTGGAACCCTGGGATATCCAACTACTGCAGGCCGGCCAGGGAATTATGGCTAAAAGGGAGCGTTTTTTACAGGCCCTGGAACCCCTGGCTGCAGATTTATTTCAGAAGATGGCCGGTGGTACCGAACTGACCCTGGCCTACCGGCCGGGGGTGGGTGATCGCCAGGAATGGGAAGAAAGGTTGCAATCTGGGCGCGAGCGGGAAATCCAGGCTGGGATGACTCTCTGGGGTCCCCACCGGGACGATTTTAGCGTCACCTTTAACGGCCACGAAGCCCGCTATTTTGCCTCCCAGGGCCAACAAAGAACAATGGTCCTGGCCTTGAAACTGGCGGAAGCCCGTTATTATTGGGAGATGCTGGGGGTTACACCTGTCCTGCTCCTGGATGACGTCTTTTCCGAGCTCGATGAGCAGCACCAGCAAGCCTTATTGGAACTCCTGGCAGTAGCCGATCAGGCCTTCTTAACAACCACGGCGATTAGTTTATTACCAGAACAACTTATAAAACAGGCCCGGATCTGGGCATTATCCAGGGGAGAGGAACCCCGCCTGATTTCCTGCCCAGATGGGAAATAACTATATCTCAAGTGAGGACTAAGAAAGGGGCTGGATTACCTCGCAAACCCTATTTTCGGAGTAGCCGACCATGGTGGCGGATCACCACCAACGAAGGAAAGAAATGAGAGGCGGGCAAGCTTTAATCCGAAACTGGCGCAGCCAGTTTTGACAAGCCTCCCACCTCTCACCTTCAACCTCACACATATCATTTCGGAGGAGGCGTTAAGTATGTACCTGCATATCGGCAACGACACCGTAGTTCCTTATAAAGAGATAATTGCCATTATTGATCTGAATACAGCCGGACGGGCGGCAGCTACCAGGGAGTTTCTAGAAGGGTTAAACGCTAAAGCCCGAAGGGATTCCGGGACCGGCGAAATCAAATCCTGCGTCGTCACTGATAAAGAAGTCTATTACTCCACCATCTCCTCAGGAACCCTGATGAAACGAGCGACAACTTTTGACCTTGCTGACTAAAGAGCACCCATGCCCTGGCGGGCAGCATTAACTCCCTACCTCCCGGCTTGAATCAAGTATTGATTATATGCTATATTTGTTAAGGTAAAGATTAGGTACTGGAGGAAGAAATGGAACAGGTTCACACAGAGTATGACGCCAGTCAGATCCAGGTCTTAGAGGGCTTAGAAGCCGTCCGCCGCCGGCCCGGTATGTACATCGGCAATACCGGGGTCCGAGGGTTGCATCAATTAGTTTTCGAGCTTGTGGACAACAGCATTGACGAGGCCCTGGCCGGTTTTTGCGACCGCATCGAGGTCACCATCCACCAGGACGGCAGCCTGACGGTAGCCGATAACGGCCGCGGCATTCCGGTTGATATTCACGAAAAGACCGGCCTGCCGGCAGTAGAAGTAGCCCTGACCATGCTCCACGCCGGCGGAAAATTCGGCGGTAATGGTTATAAAGTGGCCGGTGGCCTCCATGGCGTCGGCCTTTCGGTTGTCAATGCCCTGTCGAAACGGCTGGAGATCAAGGTTAAGCGTGATGGAAAAATATACCAACAAGAATACCAGCGGGGGCAAAAGATCTCCGACTTAAAGGTTACCAGCAAAGCCAGGGGTACGGGAACCAGTGTCACCTTTTACCCGGACGGGGAAATTTTCGAGGACCTGGTGTTCCAGGATGAGATTATCGGCCGGCGGTTGCAAGAATTGTCCTTCCTGAACCGGGGCGTGAAGATAGTTTTGCGCGACGAAAGAAATGATAGCGAGACCACTTACTACCACACGGGTGGCCTGCTGGATTTCGTCCGCCATTTAAATAAAAATAAAACGGTCCTCTTTAATAAACCCCTGTACTTCAGCGGGGAAAAAGACGACGTCCAGGTTGAGATAGCCCTGCAGTATAACGACGGCTATAACGAACTAATACTATCATATGCCAACAATATCCATACCATGGAGGGTGGCAGCCACGAGATTGGTTTTAAGACGGCCCTGACCAGGGTAATCAATGACTATGCCCGCCGCTTCAATCTCTTAAAGGACGCCGAAGCCAACCTCTCCGGCGAGGATATCCGGGAAGGCTTGACGGCCGTGATCAGCGTCAAGGTTCTGGAGCCCCAGTTTGAAGGCCAAACTAAAACCAAACTCGGCAATACCGAAGTCCGGGGCATCGTCGACGGCCTGGTAGCTGACTGTTTGACTGCCTACTTAGAAGAGAACCCCTCCGTCGGCCGGCGGATTGTTGAAAAAGCCCTGAACGCTTTTCGCGCCCGGGAAGCGGCGCGCAAGGCCCGGGAGCTGACCCGCCGCAAAAACGCCCTAGAAATAACCTCCCTGCCCGGCAAACTAGCCGACTGCACCCATAAGGACCCGGCCTTAACCGAACTCTTCCTGGTGGAGGGCGATTCCGCCGGCGGCTCGGCCAAACAGGGACGGGATCGCCGTTTCCAGGCCATTCTGCCCCTGCGGGGTAAGATTTTAAACGTAGAGAAGGCCCGGCTGGATAAAATTCTCAACAATGAGGAGATCCGAACGATCATCACCGCCCTGGGTACAGGAATAGGTGACGATTTCAATATCAACAAAGCCCGTTATCACAAAACCATTCTTATGGCCGATGCCGATGTAGATGGTTCCCATATTCGCACCCTGTTGCTGACCTTTTTTTACCGTTACATGAGGCCCCTGATCAGCGAAGGCTACATCTATATCGCCCAGCCGCCCCTGTATAAGGTTTCCCGGGGCAAGAACGAACGCTATCTCTATAACGACGCCGACTTGGACAGGTTTCTCAAGGAACACAGCGGTGAACGCTGGGAGATCCAGCGCTATAAAGGCCTAGGGGAAATGAACGCCGAGCAGCTCTGGGATACGACCATGAACCCCGATTCCCGCACCCTCCTGCAGGTGAACCTGGAAGACGCCATGGAGGCCGACGCCATTTTTAATATTCTCATGGGTGATCGGGTAGAACCACGCCGGGAGTTTATCCAGCAGCACGCCCACGAAGTTCGCAACCTGGACATCTAGCCACGGTTTAGCTGCGGTGGGGTAGTTTCTTTCGGGGGTAAGGCCCCCGTTTTCCTTTAGTTCGCTGCAGGTGGGAGTACCGGGTAACGGCAATTCATAGGACCTGCAGCCAACGGGCAGGCCGAACCCTAGTGTATGCCGGCAAGAAGTATGGCAGTAAGAAACAGCAACATAGTTTGCCAGGTATAGAACAGGTATAGAATAGGTAGAGAAGCAAGGGTGAAGGAAGGTGGCAATTACTTGGCCCTGGAAACCGGCGGGAAAATAATGCCCGTAGTTTTAGAAGAAGAAATGAAGCGGTCCTACATCGATTACGCCATGAGCGTCATTGTCGGCCGCGCTTTACCTGATGTGCGTGATGGTTTAAAACCGGTCCACCGCCGCATCCTCTACGCCATGTATGAAGAAGGCTTGACCCCGGATAAGGCCTATAAAAAATCGGCGGTGGTCGTGGGTACCGTCCTGGCGCGCTATCATCCCCATGGTGATGCCGCTGTTTACGAAACCATGGTCCGGCTGGCCCAGGATTTTGCCTGCCGCTACCCTCTGGTAGACGGCCACGGCAACTTCGGCTCCGTGGACGGCGATTCCCCGGCGGCCATGCGTTATACCGAGGCTCGCTTGTCCAAGCTGGCCCTGACTATGTTGGCCGATATTGATAAAGAGACCGTCGATTTTATCGATAACTACGACGGCAGCCTGAAGGAGCCGGTGGTTCTACCGGCGCGTATTCCCCAACTCCTGGTGAATGGTTCGGCCGGTATCGCCGTGGGTATGGCCACCAATATTCCCCCCCATAACCTGGGGGAGGTCATTGATGCCCTGGTCCTGCTCATTGATAATCCCGATGCCGATCTCAAGGATATTACCAGGATTATCAAGGGACCAGATTTTCCCACGGCAGGGTTGATTATCGGCCGTGAGGGGATCCGGAATGCCTATCGCACCGGCCGTGGCAGCATCAAGGTCAGGGCCCGGGCCCAGGTGGAAACCCTGAACAACGGCAAGAGCCAGATTGTCGTCACCGAGATACCCTACCAGGTGAATAAGGCCCGCCTGGTCCAGACCATCGGCGAGCTGGTCCGGGAAAAGAAGATCGACGGCATTACTGAGCTGCGGGATGAATCCGACCGGACCGGCATGCGCATTGTTATCGAACTGCGCCGGGACGTTCAGCCCCGGGTGATCTTAAACCAGCTTTATAAGCACACCCAGATGCAGGAGAACTTCGGGGTAATCATGCTGGCCCTGGTGGACGGCCGGCCGCGAGTCCTCAACCTGCGCGAGATGCTGACCCTCTACCTGGATCACCAGAAAGAGGTTATCACCCGTCGGACCCGTTACCTCCTGGCCCAGGCCGAGGCCCGAGCCCATATTGTCGCCGGCCTGCGGATAGCCATCCAGTTCCTGGATGAAGTGATTCGTATTATCCGCCAGTCGCCCAACGAGCCCGAGGCCTGCCGGGGCTTGATGGAGCGTTTTCAGTTAAGCGACAAGCAGGCCAAGGCCATTGTCGATATGCGCCTGGGTCGCTTGACAGCCCTGGAGAGGGAGAAATTGGAGGAAGAATGGCAGGAACTGCAAAAGCGCATTGCTTATTATCAAGAGGTTCTGGCCAGCGAAGCCAAAGTCTATGGTATCGTCAGGGAAGAACTCCTGGAGATAAAAGGTAAATTCGCCGACCAGCGCCGGACCCAGATTGTTCTGGAAGAGGAAAACCTGGAGCTGGAGGATCTCATTGCCCAGGAGGATATCGTGGTCACCCTGACCCACCGGGGCTATATCAAGCGTCAGCCGGTAGATACCTACCGCAGCCAGAAGCGGGGCGGCCGCGGCATCCAGGCCATGGGCACCCGGGAAGAAGACGTGGTCAGGGATATTTTCGTCACCACCACCTATCACTACCTGCTCTTCTTTACCAACCAGGGCCGGGTTTTTCGCCTGCGGGGTCATGAGATACCCGAGGCTGGCCGCCAGGCCCGGGGTACGCCCCTGGTCAACCTGATCTACCTGAATAAAAGTGAAACCATCACGGCCGTTATTCCCATTCGCGACTTAGAAGAAGACGCTTACCTGTTTATGGCGACCAGGCAGGGCATAATTAAAAAGACGCGCTTGGGTGAGTATAATACCTCCCGGCGGGACGGCCTGATTGCCATTAACCTGGAGGAGGGCGATGAACTCGTTGGTGTCCTGCGGACGGAAGGGAAAAATGAGGTCATGCTGGTGACGCGCCAGGGTAAAGCCATCCGCTTCAGGGAAAACGACGTGCGGCCTATGGGCCGGGTAGCCCGGGGCGTTAAAGGCATTACCCTGGAAGGCGAGGATCAGGTCGTCGGCCTGGTGAAAGTTAAAGAGGAGGCCGAGCTGGTCGTCGTCTCCGAGAAGGGTTTTGGCAAGCGTACCGCCCTGGAGGAGTACCGCGCCCAGAGCCGGGGCGGTAAAGGGATAATAACCATGAACGTCACCAGCCGCACCGGTCCGGTAGCGGCGGTAACCATGGCCAAACTCGACGACGAGTTGATGCTGATCTCCGCCGAGGGTATTCTCATTCGCCTGGGGGTGGAGGATATCTCCCGCCAGGGCCGTAGCACCCAGGGCGTAACCCTGATGCGCCTGGAACCCAGTGACCGGGTAGTGGCCATGGCTCGTGTACAGTAACACTTTATTTAACGGCAACTTATAGAGTATAATTAAATAGTTATTGCCCGGAGGTTGTTGCTGTAGTAGAATTGAGAGGTAGATTTTAATAACTGCACGTAATAAGGCCCTATCGCCGGCGATTCCCGGGGAATAGGGCGGTAGAAGTAACCCGCGGGCTGGGGGCCGCCCGTGGGGTGGTTTTCCGGCAGGCAATATCCCGCCTTAGTAACTAGTAGTTTGAAGGGGACCTTCGGGGTAATTCTGACTAAAATGTTTAAGTGTAATATTATCAGGGGGGATTTATCGATGGCAGCAGCAGAAGTAGGAACCTGGACGGTCAAAAAAGGCCTGGCCGAGATGTTAAAGGGCGGCGTCATTATGGATGTTACCACCCCGGAGCAGGCTAAAATAGCGGAAGAGGCCGGCGCCTGCGCCGTCATGGCCCTGGAACGGGTACCGGCGGATATCCGGGCCGCCGGGGGCGTCGCCCGCATGGCTGACCCGACGATTATTAAACGGATTATGGATGCCGTCTCTATTCCGGTCATGGCCAAGGCCCGGATCGGCCATTTCGTTGAGGCCCAGATCCTGGAGGCCCTGGGAGTCGATTATATTGACGAGAGCGAAGTCCTGACCCCGGCCGACGAGGACTTCCATATCAATAAACACGAGTTCAAAGTACCCTTCGTTTGTGGCGCCCGCAACCTGGGCGAAGCCCTGCGGCGTATCGGCGAAGGGGCGGCCATGATCCGTACCAAGGGCGAACCCGGCACCGGCAACGTGGTGGAGGCCGTACGCCATATGCGTCGGGTAATGGGCGAGATCCGCCGCCTGCAAAACCTGCCCGAGGAGGAACTCATGACCTTTGCCAAGGAGATTCAGGCCCCCTATGAGCTGGTAAAGCAGGTTAAGGAGCTGGGCCGCCTACCGGTCGTCAACTTCGCCGCCGGCGGTATCGCTACCCCGGCCGACGCGGCTTTGATGATGCAACTAGGCTCCGACGGTATCTTTGTCGGCTCCGGCATCTTTAAATCCAGCGACCCGGTGAAACGCGCCCGGGCCATCGTCGCCGCCACCACCCACTTTCGCGAGCCGGAGGTTCTGGCCGAGGTTTCCCGGGACCTGGGCGAAGCCATGCCCGGCCTGGAGATCGCCACCATTAAACCCGAAGAGCGCATGCAGGAACGTGGCTGGTAGCTTCACGTATAGATGTTTTTGTCCTGCCGGGGCGCCGGTTCAGGACGGCTAAAGATGGATTGAGGTAGAGAGGCGAGTTAATAATGAAAATCGGCGTACTGGCCATGCAGGGCGCCTTCCGCGAGCACATTAAATCCCTGGCGGCCCTGGGGGTCCAGGGGGTGGAGATTCGTCACGCCAACCAACTGGAAAGCATCGCCGGCCTGATCATCCCCGGTGGGGAGAGTACCACTATTGGTAAGTTAATGGTTGAATTCAACCTGCTGGATCCCGTCCGCCATCTTGCCGGGGGGGGGCTACCTATTTTCGGCACCTGCGCCGGCATGGTCCTTATGGCCCGGGATATCATCGGCAGCGACCAGCCCCGCCTGGGATTAATGAACGCCAGAGTGCAGCGCAACGCCTTCGGCCGCCAGGTGGATAGCTTCGAAACCGACCTGGAAATCCCCGCTTTAGGGCCGGCACCCTTCCACGCCGTCTTTATCCGGGCGCCTTATTTAGAAGCAGTAGAGCCACCGGCCGAAGTCCTGGCCACCTTTAACGGCAAAATCGTCATGGCCCACCAGGGTAATTTCCTGGCCACGGCTTTCCACCCAGAGTTGACCGACGATTTACGGGTGCATCGCTACTTCTTAGGGATGATAAAATAACTTCTATGATATGGCTTTGATATGGCTTTCGGGTTAAAGATTAGAGGGATAATCTAAAGGGGTCTGGTGAAAGCTCCTGAATAGCCCTTTTTCAAAGTAGGCAGCCGGGCAGGCTGCTTTTTGTTGTATATGTATGTCTATTAAGTTTCGGTTACTTTCGTGTTAAAAAGATCTTGACAATAACAAGAAGCAGTCGTAAGATAAAAGCAACGAAAAGAATAAAAACGAAATATGAGAGGAACGGCGAATGTTCCCTAGCGAACGCAAACAAAAAATAGTGACCATCCTGGCGGAGACGCCGGCAGTTAAAGTGGCCGAGTTGAGCGAGCTTTTCCAGGTATCCGAAGTGACCATTCGCCGCTACCTTCAGGAACTAGAGGAAGCGGGTTTATTAAAACGTACCCACGGCGGTGCGGTGAGCATCACCACAGCCTCCTTTGAACCGGCACTGATTGAAAAAGAAGAAGAGTACCTGGAGGAGAAAAGGACCATCGCCCGGGCGGCCCTGGATTTAATTAGCGAGGGTGACACCATCCTGCTGGACGCCGGTTCGACTACCTTGCAACTGGCCCGCCTGTTAAAAACCAGCAAAAAACAAAAGCTAACCGTCGTGACCAATGCCCTGAATATTGCCTGGGAACTATCCTTTGACGAAAACATTGACTTGATCCTTACCGGCGGCCACCTGCGCCACCGCACCCTTTCCGCCGTCGGTCCCGTGGCCGATAATAGCCTGCAGGGTTTATACGTCGATAAAGTATTTCTAGCCACCAACAGCCTGGACGTAGAGCGGGGACTATCCACACCTAATATTTACGAGGCCCAGACCAAACAGAGGATGATTAAGGCCGGTCACGAGATCATTCTCCTGGCCGACCACAGCAAGTTCGGCCGCATCTCTCTGGGATTTGTTTGCCCCTGGACTGCCATTCACCGGTTTATTACCGACGCCGGTGCCCCGGCGGCGGACCTGGCGCGCCTGAGGGAGCAAGGAGTAGAAGTAATCGTCGCTGGGAGAGACTAACCCGCGTAGGGGGGACATTTTTGTCTGCACCTGTCGTCACTGTAACTTTGAACCCGGCTTTGGATAAGACAACCATTATCGAAAATTTTGAGCCGGCCAAAACTAATCGTTCCCGAAGGGTAAGCTATGAAGCCGGGGGAAAAGGAATAAATGTTGCTAAATTTTTACATGAATTAAATTATCCGGTTATAGCCACCGGGTTTATCGCCGGTCAAAACGGTTACTTAATTAAAAAAGCCCTGCAGCAAAAGGGAGTACCGCAAGATTTCGTTGAAATAACCGGGGAAACCAGGGTTAACCTCAAGGTTATCGATCCTGTCAGCCAGACCGAAACGGAAATCAACGAACCAGGATTTATCGTAAGGCCGGAGGATCTGCAGGACCTGGTGAATAAACTGGATGCTTTGTTGGGCAATTGCCGGTTGCTGGTTTTATCAGGGAGCCTGCCCGGTGGTCTAGCCGCGGACGTCTACGCCGGATTTATTAAGCGGGCCCGGAACCGGGGCATCGCCACAGTGCTGGATGCCGAGGGAGAAGCCCTGAAACAGGGACTGCGGGCCGTACCCCTGCTCGTAAAACCCAACAAGTTTGAAGCCGAAACCCTGCTGGGCGAAAAGCTAATTACCCCTGCCGACGCCGCCAGGGCCGGGGCTAAAATCCGGCGCCTGGGGGCGGAAATTGCGGTGATTTCCCTGGGGCCCCTGGGCGCCGTTGGGGTAGACAGCCAGGGGGCTTTATGGGCTCAGCCGCCCCGGTTAAATGTAGGCAGCACCGTGGGCGCGGGCGACGCCATGGTCGCCGTCCTCGCCCGGGCCCTCTGCGAGGGGATAGATTTACGGGAAGATCTGCCCCGGGCCGTAGCTGCCGGTACCTGGCTGGCGGCCAGCCGCGCCGGCCGGAGAGAACTAACCCTGGAAAACCTGGCCTGCCAGGTTAGAGTAGTGGTCCTGGAAACTGCACCTGGCAAAAATATAAGTACAGGGGTTAGCCTTTCTGGCTGAACCGGGAAAATGAAAAATTGAACCTATCCATGATCAGTAATTATTTAGCCCGTGCATTAACCGGTCTTTATGGAAGCCGCGGGATAAGAGCGCTAGCAACAACTAATATCAGTAGTGGGCTGAGTAGTTACACGAAGTGAGTTGGAGTAACTGCTGTTCTGACAAAAAAGGGGGAAACAGACTTGAATTCCTACGAACGCGCCGTAGCCACCCTGCAAGGGGAAATCCCCGACCGGGTTCCTACCTTTGAACTGATGATCGACCCGGCGGTGATGCAGGCCTTGATTGGCAGTGACGATTACGCCGACTTCTGTGAGTATGCCGGCCTGGATATAGTCGTCACCGGAACGCCTTCCAAGCTCTACGAGGAAAAGGTGATCGACGCCGCCAGCCGGACGGTCGTCAACGAGTGGGGTGTCGTCCGCCGCTACAGCGAGCAGGTGGTTTCCATCCCCCTGGAAGGTCCTATTAAAGAACCCGCCGATGTCGAGAATTACACTCCTCCCGATCCTTACGATGAGCGCCGTTATACCCAGCTGCAAGTCCTCCTGCAGCGCTTTAAGGGCAAGAAACTTGTAGGCATGCACCTCCATGACTCCTTCAACTACCCCGTTTACCTGCGGGGTATGGAACAACTCTTTATGGATCTGATTATGAACCCGGAACTGGTGCAAAAACTGGTCCACATCTCCGTGGAACACAACATTGCCATTGCCGAGCGGGCCATCGACCTGGGCGCCGATTTTATCATCCTGGGCGACGACTACGGCAGCAGTACCAGCACCCTGGTATCGCCGCAGCATTTCCGCGAGTTTTTCCTGCCGGGGTTAAAGGAAGTAGTCCAGGCCGTCAAGGCCAAAGGCGCCTTCTGTTTGAAACACTGCTGCGGCAATATCAACGCCATTGTTGACGACATGGTGGCCACCGGCCTGGACGGCCTCCATCCCCTGGACGCCGGCGCCGACATGGACATGTTGGCCGTGAAAAACCGCCATCCGCAACTGACGGTCATCGGCGGCATTAGCTGCGCCGAGCCGCTGACGGAGTACAGTGTCGACGAATTGAAGCAGGAGGTTCAAAGGGTGATTCAACGGGTAGCCCCCGGCGGCCGCTATATCCTGGCTTCCAGCAATTCTATCCACAGCAAAGTGAAGCCAGAGAACTTTATGGCCATGCAGGCAGCGGTAAGGGAGTACGGGAGGTATAATTAGCACTTTAATAGAGGCTGGTGAGCAATAATGCCTGAAGTAGTTTCCTTTGGCATCCTGGTAGCTGACCTGATTGCCTACCCGATCAAAGAGTTACCCGAGAAAGGCAAACTGGTTCTGGCGGAGCGGATGCAATTATCAACGGGTGGCGGTGCGGCCAATACTGCTGTTGGCTTGAAAAAGCTGGGCATCGACGTGGCCATTATCGGCCGCGTTGGCACCGATGGTCTGGGCGACTTTGTTATTAACAAGCTCAATGAAGCAGGCTTGAATACTGCTGGTATCAAGCGTGATCCTGATAAAGGGACCTGCAGTTGCATGGTTTTGGTCCATCCTGATGGGGAACGTAGCTTTATCTATTATCATGGGGCCAATACCAGCTTAAAAGCCGAGGATGTTGATTTCAGCCTGCTGAAGGGCTGCAAGGTTTTCCACGTCGGCTACGCCCTGTTTCTGCCCTCCTTTGACGGTCCGCCGGCAGGAGAACTATTGAAGAAAATACAGCAACGCGGCTGCTTAACCGTCGTCGATACGGCCTGGGATAATGAAGGCAAGTGGATGACCACCCTGGAGCCTTATCTTCCCTATACCGACGTTTTCCTGCCCAGCTTGAATGAGGCGCAGATGTTAAGCGGGAAGGAAGAGCCCCCGGAGATAGCCCAATTCTTCCTGGATTGCGGAGTTAAAGTAGTTGGTATTAAACTGGGGAGCCAGGGTTCCTACGTCCAGAGCCAGGAAGAAAAGATATGGGCGCCACATTTTAAAGTCAACCCAGTTGATACTACCGGTGCCGGGGATTCTTTTGTGGCCGGCTTTATCGCTGGCCTGGTTAAAGGTTGGCCCCTGGAGCAGGTAGCCCGGTTCGCCAACGCCGTCGGCGCCCTGGCGACGACAGGGCTGGGGGCGACGGCCGGGGTAAAGGATATGGAAACGACCCTGCGGTTTATGGAAAAAAGCTCCTATTAGAGTTAGGGAGGTTCAACAAAATGGACTTTGTAACCATGAATGACATTGTTACCCAGCCGGGTAAGCAGGGTTGGGCGGTAGGTTCCTTCATAACCTTTAATATGGAAATGACGGAGGCTATCTTGGAAGCTGCAACTGAAGAACAGTCACCGGTAATCATGATGCTTTACCTGCCCTTTTATCTTAAACTTGGTAAAGGCTTGGTTCCCATGATTCGTGCCCTGGCTGAAGATATAAAGGTACCAGTATGCCTACATCTAGACCATGGCCAGAACCTGGAGCAGATTGTACAGGCTATCAAAATTGGTTTTTCTTCAGTAATGATTGATGGATCGGTACTTCCCTTGGAAGAAAACATTGCTCTGACCAAGAAAATTGCAGAAGTAGCACATGCTAGTGGTGTTTCCGTGGAAGCCGAACTGGGACATGTACCGGGAGGTGAGCAGTATTTAGGCCAAGAAAAGGTTGGGGAGCAGAAAACCAATCCAAATATTGCCGCGCGTTTTGTGGAGGAGACAGGTGTGGACGCCTTAGCTATCGCTGTAGGGAATCTTCAAGGAGGTGAAGTTGGAAGCGCAAGTATTGATCTTGATTGCCTGGCAGAGATTCGCCGCAGGGTCTCTTGTTTACTCGTGCTGCATGGAGGGACCTCCCTGGGTTCTAAGGAAGTAGAACGAGCAGTAAAGGCTGGAATTGATAAAATCAATTACTTTACCGATTTACGTCGCGCTTATGCAAGGAGTCTATTAGGAACAATAAACGGCGACCCCGACAATGCAGAACCAGAGGATTTGATTTTTAATGCCAAGGAACAGGTGAAAAAGGTAATAAAAGGAAAAATGCGGGTGTTTGGAAGTAGCGGCAAAGTATTTTAAAGCATTTTTCAGGAGGTGAAATTTATAGGATAAAGTTTATAGGATAAAGATGCTGAAGGTTAATGATGGCAATAACATTTTATAGGAGGAGGTATAATCGATGAACATGAAGAAGATTATTATGGGTTTGCTAGTACTGGTTCTAGCTCTGGCTTTTATAGGGTGCGGGGTTAGAGGGCCCGGCCAAACGAAGCAGGAGGGCAATAACGGACAACAAACCGCCCAAAAGAGCGGCAAAAAAATTTCTAAAGTCGGCTTTACCGTTATGACTATGAACAATCCTTTTTTTGTCAAGATGAGGGACGTAGCCAGACAGGAGTTAGAGAAAAACGGTATTAGTATGGTAGAGGCCGATCCCCAGTTTGATCCAGGTAAACAGCTTTCAGCAGTAGAAGACTTTGTTAACCAGGGTGTTGGCGCTATTTTTCTCGATCCGGTAGATGCAAATGCTATTGTCCCGGCAATTAAGAAGGCCAACCAGGCTGGCATCCCGGTATTTACCTTAGATGGTAATGCTGCCGGTGGTGATATTGTTAGTTTCGTAGGGACTGATAATGTTCAGGCGGGTCGCATTGTTGGTGAGTATTTGGCCAAACGTTTGAATGGTAAAGGTAAAATCGCCGTAATTGACTATCCTTTGGTAACTTCCTGCCTGGAAAGGGTACAAGGTTTAAAAGAAGCTCTTGCCAATTACCCGGATATTAAAATTATAGCTGAGCAAAAGGGCGGGACCGTTACAGACGCTTTAAAGGTTGCTGAAACCTGGATGAATCAGTATAAGGATCTTGACGCTATATTTGCCATTAATGACCCCAATGCTCTCGGTGCTTTAACAGCTATCGAGAATGCTAAAAGGCAGGATCATATTTTTGTTGTTGGTATCGATGGAGCCAAAGAGGCTTATGACGCTATGAGCCAGGGTAGGAATTTTGGCGCTACAGCTGCCCAATTCCCCGACAAAATGGCTATAAAAACCGTGGACAACTTGCTTAAATGGGCTAAAGGTGAACAAGTAGAAAAGGAGACCAAAATTCCAACAGAATTAATTACCAAGGATAATATTCCAAAATCCTAACTGGACCTCATGCCGTCTTGGCGGTACCATCAAAATGTGTAAATAATAGATGCAGGATTTTCAGATGAAATTTTCGACTACCTGTACCGCCGGTTAACCCGGCGGTACAGGTAATAACTCAACCCACCAGGGGTGGGAGGGAAAGAAATGCCCCAAATGATCCTGGAAATGCGGCAAATAACCAAAAGCTACCCCGGGGTTCAGGCTTTAAACAAGGTCGATTTTGTTCTTTATGCCGGCGAGGTGCACGCCCTAGTGGGAGAGAATGGGGCCGGCAAGTCGACCCTGATGAAAATCCTGGCCGGGGCTGTCCCCAGGGACGCAGGGGAAATAAAAGTTAAAGGGGAAGCAGTTTCTACCTGGGACCCCCGGGAAGCCCAAGCTCAAGGCATAGCCATTATTTATCAGGAGCGCAACCTGATTCCCTACCTTAATGTAGCCCAGAACATCTTCCTGGGCCGCGAACCGGGCGCCAAAGGTCTGGTCGATTTTCCCCGGCTTTATCGTAATGCCCGGGAGCTAATAGGCAAAATAGGTGCGGATATAAATATCCACGCCCGGGTCGGCAAGCTCACTGCCGCCCAGCAGCAAATGGTCGAAATAGCCAAGGCCCTCTCCATGCAGGCCGAGATCATTTTAATGGATGAACCAACCTCATCCCTCTCCGAACGCGAAAAGGAAGCCCTGTTTACCCTCATTCGCCAGCTTAAAGACCAGGGAAAAGCAATCATCTATATTTCCCACCGCATGGAAGAAATTTTTGAGATAGCCGACCGGATAACAGTTTTACGCGACGGCGAGAAAATCGGCACCTATCTCCCCGCTGAGATTGACAAAGAGAGCCTGGTACGCCTGATGGTGGGCCGGGCCATTAAAGAAGATAGCTACTATCAGCAAATAAAGGTTGGCGCTAAGGTCCTGGAAGTTAAAAACTTAAGCCGCAAGGGTGCCTTTAATAACATCAGTTTCTCCCTGGCTGCCGGCGAGATCCTGGGGTTTGCCGGCCTGGTGGGAGCCGGTAGAAGCGAAATGGCCCGGGTGCTATTTGGAGTCGACAAACTTGATGGCGGGGCAATCTATTTTAAGGGTCAGAGGGTCAAAATTAATGCCTCCCAGGACGCCTTAAAGCTGGGCATCGGCCTGGTGCCGGAGGACCGCAAAGAACAAGGCCTGATTCTCGGGATGACAGTTAAGGAAAATATGACTCTGGCCCTGCTAAGGGAAATAGCTCCCCTGGGAGTTATATCACGTCTGAGACAGTTAAAGTTCTGCCAGCAGTACACTGCAAGGTTAAATCTAAAGACCCCTAGCTTCGAACAAAAGGTGCGTAATTTAAGTGGTGGCAACCAGCAAAAAGTAGTTATTGCCAAATGGCTGGCGGTCAATCCTGCCGTACTGATTCTTGATGAACCAACCAGGGGCATCGACGTCGGTGCCAAGAGCGAGATCCACAACTTGATCCGGCAGATGGCCGAAAACGGCATCGCCGTAATGGTCATTTCCTCGGAACTACCTGAACTCCTGCAGCTTTGCCACCGCATCCTGATCATGCGGGAAGGGGAGCTGGTAGGGGAAGTAGCCCGGGAAGCGGCCAGCGAGGAATTGATTATGTCCTATGCAACGGGAGGTAAGAGAGATGGCGGAAGTAGCATCGTCAGCTCAGGAAGAGGCTAAGAATAATAAAAAGAAAAAGGGGTTTAGTAATCTTTCCCTACAGCATGAACTCAGCGTTTTAATCGGTTTAATGGTGTTAGTGGGGATCTTCAGTCTCCTTTCCGATCGCTTTTTAACCTTGAATAACCTCATTAGCGTTGCCAACCAAGTTTCCATGGTCTTTATCATTAGCGTGGGCATGACTATTGTTATTATCCTGGCCGGCATGGACCTGTCGGTAGGCTCGGTGGCCGGCCTGGCGGGTATGATCACCGCCGGGTTTTTATCGGCCGGTCATGGCGTCCTGGTAGCCCTGCTGGTTGGCCTTTTAATCGGGGCTGCCGTAGGGTTCTTTAATGGCCTGGTAATTACTAAAGTCGGTATCACCGACTTTATCGTCACCTTGGCCACTATGTCGATAGCCCACGGTTTCATCTTCGCCTACACCGGCGGCTATCCCATTTATAAGAATATCCCGGACACTTTTTTATTGTTGGGGCAGGGTTATATCGGCTTTGTGCCCATACCGGTCATCCTGGCCCTGATAGCCTTCGCCGCCGGGCATTTTCTCCTCTCACGCTGCCGCCTGGGTACCTATTTCTATGCCGTGGGTGGCAACCGGGAGGCAGCCCGGTTGTCGGGAATTAATGTCGACCGGATCCGGTTGCTGGGCTACGTTATAAGCGGGGTTCTGGCAGCCTTTGCCGGTATTATTATGACCTCCCGTTTGGGCTCGGGACAACCGACTGCCGGTGATACCTTCCTCTTCGACGCCATCGGGGCGACTGTCCTGGGTGGGACTAGCCTCATGGGCGGCGAGGGCACCATGTTTGGTACGGTTATCGGTGTGGCCATCATCGGCATTATCAGTAACGGTTTAACCCTGTTAAACGTGCCTTTCTTTTACCAGGAGGTAATCAAAGGGCTGATAATCGTCCTGGCCGTGGCTTATAACTCTTATAAATCAATGCGGAATCGTTAAACACCCGGGTAAAAAAGGAGTCGGAGCAATGCTTTATCCCTTAAAATTTAAGCCTCAGGCCGGGGTTCTAAGTATGGCTCAGCAGCCGGCGATAAATTATATAGACCTGCTGATGGCAATGAAAGCTGGTATCAAGGCTGAAGTTCAAACGTAAAATGCATCTTTTTAGTAGTAGCGGTAAAGATGGATAAAGCTTATTTATTAGCGACCATAATTCATGCTTCGCTCGCATAAACTCCAAGGCCATTTGCCGCCCTGATTCTGGAAGCGCATTACCCCGTCCCATCACGCCTACGCAGTTAACGGTGTTGATCAGGGGCTTCAGCTTCCGCTCGCAGGATATTGCCTTTCATATATCATTTCATGGCCTCCTTCTCCCTTAAAAATACCAGTCTGGGTGGATCTTCCCCCTTAGACTCCCCCGCTAATCTAAAATAGTCCGGTAAACTCCGCCAAACTTCCTATTTTGATGCTTTTCCGGAGGAGTATTTTTAATTTACCAGGGTCTTCAATCATAGCCAGCTTCTGCTTGACGGAATCATCAACTATTCCAAAGCGCTCTTCCAGAACTTCGATAATGTCTTCCCTGGCTTTCTCCAGCTTCCCTTCTTCTCGCCATGGCTGGCCGATATACTTCAGTTGCAGGGACATCTCCTTCCACCTCCGCAGGGTTTCGTTGAATTCTTCCAGTTCCTGGGGGCTGTACATACCCTCCAGGTAATAGCCAAGCATGGTCAGGATCTTGTCTATGTATTCTTGCGCTACCTTTAACTCAACCAGCCTTTTTGCTATGGCAGCGACCATTTCACCGGGCGTCATTCTTGTCCGGGTAAAGGGTAACAGCGGCCATATCCCGGGCTCATCGCTGCTGAGCAATTCCGTGTCCTGCAGACTGTTCACCTTGAATACCAGGCAGGTAAAGGTGGCAATGGTTACGGTAGTTTCGGGTAGTCCCAGTTGCATCATGGGACGCGTTTGCCAGGTTACGGGGTTGCCCCCTTGTTTTTCTTTATTGTAGTCTACCAGGATGGGCAGGATAGTCAGCCCGTGTTTGCGCTTTAATAGTACGGCATACTCCCACAGGCGCTCCCAGATAGTCGGGTCATGGTAACGCTGAAACTCCTGGATGACACCGATGCTGCTACCGTCCGCCAGTATTATTTTTACCACCTGGTCGCTTTCTACCCAGCTGCGGAAGGTTTCCTTCACGATTTCTTTATCCAGCAGGGTCACTTCTTGGGGTTGAAGGCCAGGTAGCAGAAACTTTAAAAAATCCCTGGTAAAGTGTTCGGCCGCCGTCTTGTCACCCAGGTCCCAGTAGTTGGGCAAGCGTTCTTTGAGCCGTTCTTCTTTTTGCACAGTTGCCTTTTCACGATCCATTTTACCAACTCCTTTGGCTCATGTCGAGGCATAATTAACTCCATTCTTTTAGAATATATGTTCGTAATTAAACTTGATTTCCCTTCTTTATAAGGATAAAAAAGTGGCAAGCAGGAAAAGAATTTTTTAAAAAGCTAACCTTGTAAGCAGGAATCCCGAAAGTAACGTCGAATATATGACAACGATAGTCATAGACAACGTTATCAAATCAGAGGAGTAAGGTTTATTTTGATAAATGGAAACGATGCTTTCCGGAGCCTGCCGACAATAAAGGATGTAGCTGCCGCCGCCGGGGTTTCCCTAAAGACTGTTTCTCGGGTTATCAACGGCGACGAACACGTCCGCGAACAGACCAAAGCAAAGGTCCTGGCGGCCATCAAGGCGATGGGTTACCAGCCGAACGCCATCGCCAGGAGTTTGCGGGTTAAGAAAACCTATACCATCGGCGTCATCATCGCTGATATAACCAACAGCTTTTACAGTGCTATTGTCCGGGGCATCGAAGACATCGCCACTAATAAAAACTACAGCCTCCTTATTGCTAACTCTGACGAGATGCTGAAGAAAGAAAAGCAGTATACCCGTATCTTTGTGGAAAAGCAGGTAGAGGGTATGATTATCGTCCCGGCGGGCGGCTCCCACCAGTACCTGGAGCACCTGGCCGGGCACCTGCCCCTGGTCTTCGTGGACCGGCAACCGGAAGATTTTAAGAGCGCTTCCATTGTTAAGGTGGAAAATAGCCAGGGTGCCTATAACCTAACTTGCCATTTACTGCAACACGGCTACCGGGAAATTGCCTATATCGGCCATATCGCCGGTCTAACAACGGGGGAAGAACGCTTCGCCGGTTTTCAAAAAGCCATGGAGGAACATGGCCAGGAGATCACACCTTCCCTGGTGCGGATGGGTAGTAAAACGGTAATGGATGCCTTCCGGGCCACCCAGGAGGTTTTAACGAGACAGCTGCACCGCCCTCAGGCAATTTTTGCGACCAACAACATCATGGTGCTGGGAGCATTACGGGCCTTGACCCATCTGGGCCTGGAGGTGCCACGGGATATAGCCCTGGTGGGTTTTGATGACTTTGAAACGGCGGATACCTGCCGGCCCCGCCTGACCGTCGTATCCCAGCCGGCTTACGCCATGGGCCGGGAGGCAGCCATGATGTTGTTCCGCCAGATGGAAGGGACTGCCGCCGTGCAGGAAATTACCTTGTCGACGGAATTGATCATCAGGGAATCCTGCGGCTGCCTGGGGCAATTCCAGCGACAACCCGGACAGGAGAAGATAAGCTAAATTAGCATCAATTGACAACGTTGTTTTTTGTCGAGCTGCCGCATTAATATTTCAAAATTAGCGTTTATGTAACCGGAGCCTTTTAGCGAGGTGGCTGTTGATGCCGGAAGTAATCTGCCTGGGAATTATGGTAGCCGATTTAGTGGGCCGGCCCGTACGCAGCTTCCCGGAGAAAGGAAAATTAGCCCTGGTAGATGCCATGGAACTGCATACCGGCGGCTGTGCCGTTAATACCGGGCGAGCCTTGAGCAGGCTGGGGGTTAAGACGGGCGTTATTGGCAAAGTAGGAGCCGATGCCCTGGGCGACTTTATCATCAAGGAACTGGAGCGTGGTGGGATAGATACCGGGGGCATCAGGCGGGCCGCCGGCGTCAATACTTCAGCGACCATGGTCATGGTCAGTGAAGATGGTGAACGCTCCTTTATCCACTATATCGGCGCCAATGCTACCTTAAGACCGGAGGATATTAACTGGGATCTGGTCAAGGGCGCGCGCCTGCTGCACCTGGCCGGCAGTTTAGTAATGCCGGGTTTTGATGGTGAGCCGGCAGCCGCGGTGCTGAAAAGGGCGCAGGAGATGGGTTGCCTGACCAGCATCGATACGGCCTGGGACGCCACCGGCCGCTGGCGGGAACTCATTGACCCCTGCCTGCCCTATACCGACGTCTTTTTACCCAGCCTGGACGAGGCGCGGATGCTATCCGGCTATGAGGAACCAGCAGCGATAGCGGCCAGCTTCCTGCAGAGGGGGGTGAAGATAGTCGGCATTAAGATGGGTGCCGCCGGTTCTTTTGTGGCTTCGGCCGGGGAAAGCTTTTTGATGCCGCCCTTTAAAGTAGAAGCCGTTGACGCTACCGGGGCCGGCGATGCTTTTGTAGCCGGTTTCCTGGCCGGGCTGGTGCGGGGCCTTGATTTAAAAGCAACAGCCCGGCTGGCCAATGCCGTCGGGGCCCTGGCCGTCACCGCCGTGGGCGCCTCCAGCGGCATCCGTAGCTGGGAAGAAACTCAAGGATTTATTACAGCAAATTGTAATAACACCAACTAACAAAGGAGTCATAGTAGTATGCTTTATCCATTAAAATTTCGTCCTCATTTACGCTTTTATCCCTATGGCGGCTACCGCATTGCCCGCATGTTTGCCAAGGAGGATATCCCCACTGACAGGACCGTAGCGGAAAGCTGGGAAATCAGCGCCTGTCCCGGGTCGGAAGGGATCATTAAAAACGGACCCCTGGCAGGGTTAAACCTCCAGGAAGCAGTGGATAGATTCCAGGCCGGCCTGGTAGGGGAAGCGGTCTGGCAGCAATATGGGAATTACTTTCCCCTGTTAATCAAGTTTCTCGACTGTGCCAAGGACCTGCCGCCCCAGGTGCACCCCGATGACAAGTATGCCGCGCAAGTAAACCTGCCCTACCGGGGCAAGACCGAAGCGTGGTACGTTTTGGCAGCAGATGAAGGGGCCGGCCTCTGGTGCGGCAGCAAGCCGGGATTGACTGTAAAGGAATTTCGCACCCTTATCGAGAGGGGTGATACCTTTGCCCCTATGAAAAAGGTGCCCAGCAAGGTAGGAGCCACCTACTTTATCCCCGGCGGTCATCTCCACGCCATTGGCGCCGGCAATTTTATCGTGGAAGTGCAGCAGAACAGCGACGCCATCTTTGCCTGGGACTGGCTGGACTGGGATTTTGATGAAGAACGCCGTAAGAGCGATATTGAACACAGCCTGCAGGCAGCTGTCATCCAGGATGGCGATCCCGAGGATATCACTCCTATCGCTTTAGAAAAAGGGAAAAACCTCCAGGAATATCTTTGCGCCTGCCGTTACTTTACCATGGAACGATTAAGCCTCAGGGAACCCTGGGCCGAAGGCGGGGACCCAAGGCGATTTACTACCCTGATCCCGGTAGCAGGTCAGGGGCAGTTGCAGTACGACGACGGGGCGGAGCAGGTTAAAGCCGGGGAATCCCTGCTTTTACCGGCGCAGATGGGCGCCTGGACCCTGGAACCGGAAGGGGAATTGATTTTAATCCGTGCCCTGGTGCCGGTGGACTTGCTGGAGGATATCATCCAGCCCCTGCGTGCGGCTGGAATAAACGATGAGAGAATTATATCCCTTGGTGGTTATGGTATCCAGAACGACCTGCGCGTGGTACTTAAAAGATAAGAGATGCTCCCTTTCAGGGGTATCAATATAACTTTATCACAAAGGAGGAGGATCCTTTATAGTAGCAAAACTATCATAAATTAAACAAACTGGTAGGCATGAGGGTCGAGGGTTTCTAAGTTTTACTCAATTTTTTATGGGAGGGATTAAGATGAAAAATTTCCAGAGTGTAAAAAAGGTTTTAGTAGGGATTATTGTGGCGGTTTTAGCTCTATCGTTAGTGGCCTGTGGAGGATCCAAAAACGAGGGAACCCAAACTGGAGGTTCGTCAGCTACCCAAACGGAATCAAAGGCCTCTAAACCTGCTAAGATAACAGTGGCCGGCGTCGTATTCCAGGAAGATCAATTCATGAAGCTATTGCAAAAAGGTTACCAGGATGCGGCCAAGGCAGCCGGAGTAGAGTGCTTAGTGAGCAATACCAATAATGACCAGGCTAAAGAGACGGAGTTAATCAATACCTATGTTGCTCAGAAAGTCAACGGTATTGCCATAGCTCCCTTGAGCGCCGATGCTTCGGTGGTCACCCTTAAAAAAGCCTCCGAGCAAGGAGTGAAGATTGCTGTATCCAATATAAATTTAAACAATGCTCCCTTCATCGTAGGCGGCTATACTTCGGACAATAAGGAACTTGGAAAGCGTACAGGTCAGGAAGCCGCTAAGTTTATCCAGGAAAAACTAGGCGGAAAAGCTAAAATAGCTATTCTTCAATTTAAATCTCTTCTTCCTGAGCAAAGCGGTGACCGTACTAACGGATTCCTAGACGAAGTCAAGAAACTTCCCGGCGTGGAAATTGTGGCGGATCAAGATGCCTGGCTGCAGGATAAAGCGGTACAGGTAGCAGGCGATATTATTACCGCCCATCCTGACGTCAACATCATCTGGGCTGCCAATGAAGGCGGCACCATAGGCGCCACCATGGCAGTGCAAAATGCAGGTAAAGCAGGCAAGATATTTACCTTCGGAACGGATGCCAGTGAGCAACTGGTTGCCATGTTAAAAGATCCGGCCAATATATTACAAGCTGTAACGGGTCAGGACCCGTATAATATGGGGTACAAAACCATGGAGACCCTCATCAAAGCCGTCAAGGGTGAAGACGTAAGCAGCACAAAAGGTAAATGTATTACAGTTCCCGGTGTGGTTTTAAGTCGTTCCAATCCCGATGGCATAGCCAAATTTGAAGCCGATTTAAAGGAAAAGATGGGTAAATAATTAGGTACACAGAAAATATGAACAGTGGGGATTTGCAATTTGCAAATCCCCACCTATAAAAATGCGAGGTAAAATGTCATGAGCATTTTACAGACACGTAGCGTCACGAAGATATATCCTGGCACCATAGCATTAGAAAACGTATCCGTATCTTTTACCAGCGGTAAAGTTCACGCCTTAATCGGCAAAAATGGTTCCGGAAAATCAACCTTAGTAAAAATATTTTCCGGAGCAATAGAACCCACCAGGGGTGAAATTTTAATAGATGGCACCCCCATTAAATTTAGCGACCCGGCAGAAGCTTTTTTAAAGGGTATAGCCACTGTCTATCAAGAACTCAGCCTCATACCAGGCCTAACAGTAGCCGAAAATATCTTCATGGGGAGATTACCCATGAAAGGAAGATTTGTAGACTGGAAAAAGATTTACGCCATGGCCGAAGAACTCCTGGCTGAGATGAAAGTAGATATTTCCCCCCAAGAAATAGTCTATAATCTAAGCATGTGGCAGCGGCAAATGATAGAGATAGTAAAAGCCATGAGCTTTAAACCCAAAGTATTACAATTGGACGAACCTACCTCAGCTTTATCTTATCATGAGACGCAGTCCCTCTTTAAAATGGTAAGAGAACTTAAGAAAAAAGATGTCATTATAATATATGTTTCCCACCGCCTCCAAGAGCTTTGGGAGGTAGCCGACACCTGCACGGTCTTAAGAGACGGAAAACTAATAGGCACCATACCTATGCAAACTGCTACCCATGAGCAAATAATAAAAATGATGTTTGGCGACGTTAAAATAAACACCAGGCCCTCTGACCTCAAAATATCCGATGAAATAGTATTAGAAGTAAAAAACCTCACTCGTAAAAATTACTTTGAAAACATTTCCTTCCAACTTAAAAAAGGAGAAATACTGGGGATAGCAGGCATGTTGGGCTCCGGAAGAACAGAACTATTAAAGTCTATTTTCGGTGCCGATCCCCTAGATAGCGGTGAAATAATAATAAACGGTAAACGTATCAGCGCGCCTGATCCTATAAAAATGAAAAAAGAAGGTCTGGCCCTGACGCCGGAAGATAGAAAAAACGAAGGGTTAAACCTGATAGGGTCAATCAAAGATAATCTATGTGTCGCAAGTCTTGACTTAATAGCAAACGGTTCCTTTATAAACCCTAAAACAGAAAACAACTTCGCTAATCGTCAAGTAAGAGAACTGGAAATAAAAGTATCAGATATAGCCCATCCAGTATCCTCCCTTTCAGGAGGGAACCAGCAAAAAGTAGTAGTAGGTAATTGGCTAAATATAGATCCCAAAATAATATTCTTCGATGAACCTTCCCGGGGCATTGATGTAAATGCCAAACAACAAATATTTAAGATAATTTGGGACCAGTCCAGAAAGGGTGTATCCAGTGTCATAGTATCCTCAGAGTTGGAAGAACTCTTAGAGGTATGCCATAGAATACTCATTATGAGGCAAGGGCGTTTCGTAGGAGAAGTAAAGCCGGAAGAAACGAAAATAGAACAGCTATATTCGTTATGTATGGGAGTGGAAAAGAATTGAAACTGGAAATGCGAAAAATATTAAATAGATATATGCTGGAATGCATTCTTTTAGTAATTAGTATCGCTATAGCCTTTATGGCGCCGGGCTTTTTGACTCCCAGTAACTTGCTGAATATCTTAAGGAATATATCTTTACAGGGAGTTATAGCTTTTGGTATGACCATGGTAATTATAGCCGGAGAGATAGACCTATCTATTGGCTCCACTGTAGCCTTGACCGGTGTCATTATAGCCCTTACCGCAGGTGGCCTGGCAAAAGCCGGTATAATGCCCATGGAGACAGGAGTTATAGTGGGTATAATCCTGGCATTTATTATAGCTGCCTTAGTAGGACTTTTTAACGGATGGCTTTTGACCACCTTTAAAATGCCCTCCTTCATTATTACTTTGGCAATGCTGAATGCCTTATACGGCATAACGGCCATCATATCCAGAGGATTTCCTGTTACCACACTTCCCAGATGGTATAACATGCTAGGTGCGGGTCATATATTTTCCATACCTATACCTGCCATCATCCTGCTTATAGTATTTGTGATAATATCCATCATAATGAACAAAACAAAGTTTGGGCGCTCCGTATATGCAGTGGGTGGTAACCCTGAAGCGGCTCGCCTTTCAGGTATAAATGTGCGCAGTGTAAAAATCATGGTCATGATAGCTGTGCAGGTCCTGGCAGCCCTTGCCGGCACATTAGTATCATCCCAGGTTATGGCGGGTTCTTCTACGTTTGGCAAAGGATGGGAATTAAACGTCATCGCCTCGGTCATTATCGGTGGTGCTAGTCTATTCGGCGGCATAGGCAAAGTATGGGGCACCTTCATAGGTCTTGCATTTCTAGGTATATTAATAAACGGCATGACCCTCTTGAATATTAATGAATACGTGCAATATGTAGTAAGGGGTTTATTGATACTTGCAGCGGTTCTCGTAAATACCATGCAAACACAAGTGAAGAAATAAGAAAATCCCTATATTCCTTTCCTGTTTTCCTCTATTTATTGCTACCCCTTTACCAATGTAACTATCCAGGGAATCCACCTCAGGGCCAGATAACCTTTGGTTTTGGCCAAAACGCTTAATAAAGCTTAAAAAATATGGAGGTGCTTAAAATGCGCGCAATGACTCCCCTCCAACGATGCCTGGCCGCTCTCCGTTTTGAGGTTCCCGACCGGGTGCCGGTAGTACCCCAGTCCTTTATGGTAGCCTGCGCTACGGCCGGGTACAAGATCGGTGAGATCAATAAAAGTGGCAAGCTCATGGCCGAAACCCACCTCGTCAGCCAGGCCAAATACGGCTACGACGGCGTCGTCATCGATATAGATGATGCCACCCTGGCCGAGGCCTGCGGCGCCAAAGTTATCTGGCGGGAAAATGATGTGGCTATAGTGGATGAGGAAGATGTGGTTTTAAAGGACCTGCGGCAGATTGACGACCTCCCTTTGCCCGATCCCTACAGTTCCGGGCGCCTGCCGGAATGGCTGGAGGCCACCCGGATTTTGCGGGAAAAGATCGGTGACCATGTTTTCATTATGGGCCGGGCCGATCAGGGTCCCTTTGACCTGGCCTGTCTCCTCCGGGGGGCGCAGCAGTTTATGATTGACCTGGTAACCGAACCGCCGGAACTCATCTGGAAGGTCCTGGACTACTGCCGGCGGGCCGGGACGCTGTTTGCCCGGGCCCAGAAGGATGCCGGGGCCCACGCCACTTCCATTGGCGATTCCTTTGCCGGCCCCAACCTTATTTCCCCGGCCATGTTCCGCCAGTTCGCCCTGGAGCATGAGATTACTATGACTAAAGAAGTCCAGGATTACGGCATTCCTTTCTCCATTCATATTTGCGGTGATACGACGGCCATCCTGGAAGACATGGCCTCTACCGGCGCCCAGATCCTGGAGCTTGACTGGCAGGTCGATATGGGCTATGCCAAAAGGGTCGTTGACAACCGGGCCGTTCTCATGGGTAATATCAACCCCAGCGATCCCCTGGTCTGGGGCACACCGGAAACAATTGAAGCCCAGGCTAAGAATATTATTGAGGCCACTGGGGGTATTGGCCTTTTCCTGAGTTCGGGTTGCGCCATGGGTTACAATACACCGGAGGCCAATATGCGGGCCTTGTGTGAGGCCGGTAAAAAGTATGGCAGCTATGAGCGGTTAATGGAGTTGCAGGAGAAAAGGAGTAAGGCTTAATGGCGTACCTTTTTGACCGGGAGTTTACCCGCCGGGATATCCGGCGCTACTTTGGCAGCCTGGAACAGGTGGCCGGCCTCCGCCCCTTTACCTACGGTGAGGGAAGGGCTGAGGGCCTCAAGGCGGTTGAGGTCAGGACGGGGAGCGGTTTCCGGTTTGTCGTCCTGCCGGGGCGGGGCCTGGATATCGGCCTGGCCGAGTACCGGGGCCTGCCCCTGGCCTTTCGTTCGGCAGTGGGAGAGAGTGGTCCCCAGTATTTTGAACCGGCCGGCCTGGGATGGTTGAGGAACTTTGGCGGCGGCCTCCTGGTTACCTGCGGCCTGACCTACCTGGGCTCACCTTGCCAGGATGCCGGGGAGGAACTGGGCCTTCACGGCCGCATTAACAACGTTCCGGCCGAGGAGCTGGGTACGGCGACTGCCTGGGAGGGGGATGAGTGCATCTTTACTATTAAGGGCTGGGTACGGGAGGTTGCAGCCGTCTTTGGGCCCAACGTAGTACTGGATAGGACCATCCGGGCGCGCCTGGGGGAGAACCGCCTGTTTATCCACGACGTGGTCACCAATGAGGGCTGGCAGCCGGCGCCCCATATGATCCTTTATCATATCAATCTGGGGTATCCCGTCCTCGATGCCGGTGCCGAACTGCTGGCTGCCAGCCGGGAGGTAAAACCCCGGGACGAAGTGGCTGCCCGCGGGACATCTTCTTACAGCATTTACCAGGGTCCGACGCCTGGTTTCCCCGATACTGTCTTTTATCACGACCTCCTGCCTGATGCCAAAGGTTGGTGCCAGGCCGCCCTGGTCAACCGCCGCTTCAATCTGGCTGTATATGTCCGTTATGAACGCCAGCACCTGCCGAACTTTATCCAGTGGAAGTTTACCGGCGAAGGTAACTATGCGGCTGGCCTGGAGCCGGCCAACTGCCTGGTGGAAGGGCGGGCTAAAGAGCGGCAACGCGGCACCCTGGTGTACCTGGCCCCGGGCGAGGCCCGGGAATACCGCCTGGAGATTGGTGTCCTGACCACGGCAGCTGAAATAGACGCCTTTGCCAGGGCCCTGCCGGCTGTTTCATAAGCCGATGGCGGCAGCGGCATTAATTGAAGGCCAGGCAGGTAAGGAGAAAACGAGGAGCATGGAGTGATTTTTTTGCGTCCAGCAGTAGGTATTATTGAAGCCATGGGCTTAACGGCAGCCATCCAGGCGGCCGATACGGCCGTCAAGGCGGCTGACGTTCAGCTCCTGGCTTATGAACTTTCCAAGGGCAAGGGTATGGTTACGGTACGCTTCAGCGGCGATGTCGGCGCCGTTACGGCGGCCTTGGAGGCCGCTGTGGCGGCAGCCAGGGAAGTAAGTGGCGTTTATGCCTCGCTAGTTCTCCCCCAACCCCATGAAGAACTGGACAAGCTATTGTACCGTCACAAGAAGGATAGTGTTGACTAGGAAAGGGGGGAGCACTAAATGCCACTCATGACTTTAAAAGAAGTCCTGGCTGACGCCGACCGGCGCCATTACGGCGTGGGGGCCTTTAATGTCCTTAACGTCGAGATGCTGAATGCCATTGTAAGCGCGGCTGAGGAAGAGCAGGCGCCGGTAATCCTGGCCTATGCCGAGGTGCACCAGAAGTATATCGCCATGGAAACCATTGCCCCGCTGATGCTTAAAGTCGCCCGGGAAGCCACGGTGCCGGTGGTGGTTCATTACGACCACGGCCAGCAGTTTGAAAACATTATCAAGATCATGCATTACGGTTTTACCTCGGTAATGTTTGACGGCTCGACCCTGCCCTATGAAGAGAATGTCCGCCGCACCCAGGAAGTGGTGCGGATTGCCAGAATCCTGGGCGTTTCCGTGGAAGCTGAACTGGGGCATGTCGGTGGGGCGGAAGGCGGCCCGGGCGGCGAAGATGACCCGCAGGCCGGTTATACTGATGTCAACCAGGCGGCCGATTTCGTGGCCCGGACTGGTGTCGATGCCCTGGCGGTAGCTATCGGCACCGCCCACGGGGTATACCGAACCCGCCCCAAGCTCGATTTAGAGCGCCTGGCGGCCATCAAAAAACGGGTGGGAATCCCCCTGGTCCTCCACGGCGGTTCGGGGTTGAGTGATGATGATTTTCGCCAGGCTATTGCCCGGGGGATAGCTAAGATCAATATCTTTACCGACATGTCCCTGGCAGCCGTCGATCAATTAAAAACCAACTTGTGCACCTGTAGCCAGGGCAGCTGCGATGCGTCCTGTGCTGATAACTGCCTGCTCCAGCGTGATTACAGCGGCGCTTTGCCCGGGGATAGCATGGAAGACCTAATCCAACGGGTGGTGGCCCGGGTATGGCGGGAGTTGGCGCAGAAGGAAATAGCCCAAACCCAGCCGGTACAAAGTTACCCGGATTTAATTTTAGCGACCACGGCCGGGATTAAGGCCGAGGTTAAACGCAAGATACGCCTTTTTGGCAGTAACGGCAAGGCTGATTAAAACATTTCTATTTAAGTTAAGGAGGCATTTTCCAATGATTAATGGTGCTCTAGGCATGGTGGAAACCAAGGGTTTGACCGCGGCTATTGAAGCGGCCGATGCTATGGTGAAGGCAGCCAGTGTAAGCTTGCTGGGTATGGAGAAAATCGGCTCCGGGATGGTGACGGTTTTCGTGGCCGGCGATGTCGGTGCGGTTAAGGCGGCTACCGAAGTCGGCGCCCAGGCCGCCCAGAAGGTTGGCGAGCTGATAGCCGTCCATGTCATTCCCCGGCCCCATGCTGACCTGGAAAAAATCCTGCCGGCCATGGCATAGTTCTGTCCTCATAAAGTGAGGGAGCGATAAAGTGCTGCCACAGGAAGAATTACTGGCCATCATCACCAGGGCGGTCCTGGCTGAACTAAAGGAGCAAAAGCGTTTCATCCCGGTAGGTGTTTCCGCCCGCCATCTCCACATCAGCCGCGCCGACCTGGATGTCCTGTATGGCCCCAGTTATCAGTTAAAAAAATTAAGGCCCCTCATGGCCGGTGAATTTGCTGCCGAGGAGACAGTGACCCTGGTGGGTCCTAATATGCGGGCCCTGGAGCACGTCCGTATCCTCGGGCCGGAGCGCCAACAGACCCAGGTCGAGCTGGCCCGGACGGACGCCGTCCGCTTAGGGCTCAATCCCCCGGTGCGCCGGTCAGGGGACCTGGCAGGTTCAGCGGGATTAGTAATTGTAGGCCCCAAGGGAGCCGTGGTCCTGCGGGACGGTTGCATTATTGCCAACCGCCACCTTCACATGACCCCGGCCGATGCCCGGGCCCTGGGCTTAAAGGATAATGTCTACGTTGATGTACGGGCCGCAGGGGAAAAAGGTGCCGTTTTACACCAGGTACAGGTACGGGTTCAGGAAAAGTTTCGTACCGAGCTGCACATCGACACCGATGATGCCAACGCCCTGGGGTTACGCTGCGGCGACCGCGTCATGGTGGTAGCGTGAAAGCTGGCGAGATAAATGTTAATCGGTAAAGTTATCGGCACAGTAGTATCCACCCGGAAACACGAAGGCCTGGTAGGCTTGAAGCTCCTGATCATCAAGCCGTTAAACGCCCGCTCCCGGCACCAGGACCTGGTAGCTGTCGACAATATTGGCGCCGGCACCGGGGAAACAGTGCTGGTTACCACCGGCAGCAGCGCGCGCCTGGCGATCGACAACCCCCGGGCGCCGGTAGATGCCGCCGTGGTAGGCATTGTCGACAACCCGGCCGGGGTGTCGTCCGGGTAACTACTGCTGCCTTTTAAAGGGGTAATAACTTTGCAGGCAGGAGAAGAACGGATTGCCCAGATTGTAGCGGAAGTGCTAAAAAAATTACAGCCCTATCTGCCTCCCGGCCAGCCGGCACCCGCACAGCCGGCGGCCGCAGCGGCACCGGCTAATATTCCCGGTGAACAAGGCATTTTTAATGATCTGGAAGCGGCCCTGGCGGCAGCCAAAAAGGCCCAGGCCGAATTGATGGCCCTGGCCAGAGAAACCAGGGAGAAAATTATCGCCGCCATCCGCCAGATCTTCCTGGAAAATGCTGAGAAGCTGGCGCGCCTGGCGGTGGAAGAAACTGGCCTGGGACGTTTTGAAGATAAGATCGTCAAGAATAAGAACGCGGCTTTGCTGACGCCGGGTATGGAGGATTTGGAGCAAAGGGTCGATGCCGGTACGACGGGAATGATTTTTAGCGAGCGCGGTCCCTTTGGCTTGATAGTTTCCATTGAGCCGACCACCAACCCGATAGCTTCGCCGGTCAATCATGGCCTGGCCATGATTGCCGCCGGCAACAGCGTTTGCTTTGCTCCCCATCCCCGGGCCGTCAAATGCTGCCACGAGGTGGTACGCCTTTTTAACGAGGCGATCGGTAAGGCCGGCGGTCCCGTTAATTTAGTTGTATCTACCCGTGATGTCAGCCTGGATAACGTCCACCGGGCCATGGCCTCACCCCAGGTAAACCTGATCGTAGCCACCGGTGGCCACGCCCTGGTGGAGGCGGCCCTGGCCAGCGGGAAGAAATGCATTGCCGGCGGTCCCGGCAACCCTCCAGTGGTGGTGGATGAAACCGCTGACATTGAGCTGGCGGCCCGGAATATCATCCTGGGGGCGTCTTTTGATAATAACCTCCTCTGTATCGCGGAGAAAGAGGTTTTTGTCGTGGACCAGGTGGCGGATGCCCTGCTGCTGGCCATGCAGCGCCAGGGCAATTATGTGGCCGACAACCTGGAAATCCAGCAACTGACCAAACTCCTGGTGGTGGACGGTAAGATTAACAGCCGCTTTATCGGCCAGCATCCCTCCCGGATCTTAAAAGAGATCGGGGTCCGGGTTGGGGATGAGGTGCGGGCGGTAGTCATGGAAGTACCCCTGGATCACCCCCTGGTTACCCTGGAACAGCTGATGCCGGTCCTGCCGGTGGTCAGGGTCAAGGATTTTGCCACGGCATTAAAAGTTTCCCGGGAAGTGGAACACGGTTTCCGGCATACGGCCGCCATTTACACCCGCGATTATACCCGGGCATCGGCCTTCGCCCGGGCCATGGAAGCCACCCTGACGGTGGTCAATGTGCCCACTTATGCCGGCTTGGGCGGTGAAGATATCGGCAAGCCGACTATGACCGTGGCCGGCCCCACGGGTGAGGGTATTACTTCACCCCGGACTTATACCCGCGAGCGTAACGTTGTCTTTGGTGGCCAGTTAACCATTGTTTAGACCGGAGTGAGCTTAATGAGCGGGCCGGAATTGGTAGCTAAAGTTTTTCAGGCGGGAGTGGTCGGGGCCGGCGGGGCCGGCTTTCCGACCCATTTTAAAATTAAAAACCGGGCGGAAATCGTCATTGCCAACGGGGCCGAGTGCGAGCCCCTCCTCCAGGTGGACCAGCAGCTCCTGGTCAGGGAGCGAAGGGCAGTTTTAAGGGCTCTGCAGGCAGTAAAAGAGGCTGTAGGGGCCACGGAAGCTTACCTGGCCTTGAAACCCAAGTATAAAGAAGCAGTCAGTGCTTTAGAAGCAGTTTTGCCGGGGTATCCGGGCCTGACGATCAAGTTGCTACCCGATGTTTACCCGGCCGGGGACGAGCAGGTGCTGGTGTACGAGGTCACCGGGCGGGTTGTCCCCCCCGGGGGAATTCCCCTCCAGGTAGGCGTGGTTGTTTTGAACATTGAAACCCTGGTTAATGTTTATGCAGCCATGCATGACGAACCGGTAACAGCGAAGTATCTTACCGTTGCCGGCGCGGTAGCCCGCCCCGTGACCGTCCAGGTTCCATTGGGAACACCGGTGGAGGAGGTTCTGGACCTGGCAGGCGGCCCGCAGGTAGAAGATTTTTTGGTCCTTGACGGCGGCCCCATGATGGGTCAGTCAATCGCCCCTGAACACGATGTGGTGACCAAGACCACCAAGGGGCTGCTGGTGCTTCCGACCAGCCATCCCCTGGCGGCGAAAAAGCAATTGACCCTGACCAGGGCCCTGGGGCGAACAATGGCGGCCTGTTGCCAGTGCCGGGAATGTACTGACCTTTGCCCCCGCTATCTGCTGGGCCACTCCCTGGAACCCCACCGGACCATGAGGGCGGTGGCTTATGGGATCACCGGCGATAGCCGGGGTATTACCGGGGCTATGTTGTGTTCCGAGTGCGGGTTGTGTGAACTTTTCGCCTGCACCCTGGAACTCTCACCCCGCCAGGTTAATATCGCCATAAAAAAGGAACTGCGGCGCCAGGGCTACCGGCCGGGCCGGCCAGGGCAGCAACCCCTAGTTAACCCCTGGCGGGCCGGCCGCCAGGTACCCACCGGCCGCCTGGTAGCCAGGCTGGGACTGGGGGCTTATAACCGCCAAGCCCCCCTGACCCTGGAATTGTACCGTCCCCGGCTGGTGAGGTTGCCTTTACAGCAGGGCGCTGGTGTGGCCGCCACTCCCCTGGTCAAGAGCGGTGACCGGGTGGCCAGGGGCCAGCTCATCGCTACTGTTCCCGAGGAGCAAATCGGGGCCAACCTCCATGCCAGCATTGACGGCACCGTCCAGGCGGTGGGCGAGGCCATCATAATCCGGGCCGGGGAGGTGGGTGAAGATTGAAACACGCCATCGGTTTATTGGAATTGAACAGCCTGGCCGCGGGGGTCCTGGCAGCCGACACCATGGTCAAAACGGCGGCGGTGGATCTCCTCCAGGCCACCATCATGTGCCCGGGGAAATATATCATCTTAGTTGCCGGGGATGTCAGCGCGGTCCAGAGCGCCGTCGCAGCAGGCCAAGCAGGGTTCGCGGCGAACATCATCAGCAGCCTGGTCCTGGCCAACGTGCACCCGGATGTCTTCCCGGCCCTCAGGGGGGCGGTAGCAGCGACGGCAATGGGTGCCCTGGGTTTGATCGAAGCTTTTTCGGTGGCGGCGGCCATCCAGGCCGCCGATGCCGCGGCCAAGGCGGCCGTAGTGCAACTCCTGGAGATTCGCCTGGCCCGGGGTATGGGTGGCAAAGCCTTTGTTCTTTTTACGGGGGATGTCGGTGCGGTCACAGTGGCGGTGGCCGCCGGCGCCAGCCAGGCGGAGGCCGAGGGTATGCTGGCCGGCACGGCGGTAATTGCCAATCCCGACGCCCGGGTCTGGGAGCAGGTGCTGTAGAAGGTTAAACTGGCGGGCGGGCAGGGGAATTAGCAGCAGGTGCTGCCAGCTACCAGTAAAAAGAGGGTATTTTGATGCAGATTTTAGTTCTCAATTGCGGCGGTTCATCCATGAAGTACCAGCTCCTGGCCATGCCGGCAGAGAGGGTAGTGGCCAAAGGGAGCATTGACCGGTTGTTTAGTCCCCGGGCGGAAATCAGCCACCAGGCGGCGGGCCGGGAAGCAGCCCGGCAGCCCTTGCCCGGCGCGACTTTTGCCGACGGCATCCGCTGGCTGGTTACCGCATTGCGGGAAGAGGGTATCATTGCCGGGGTTACGGATATTGACGCCATTGCCCATAAACTGGCCCACGGCGGGGAGAAGTTCCAGCAGCCGGTCTTGATTGACGACGAAGTCCTGGCTACCATTACCAGCCTCTCCAGCCTGGCGCCGGTCCACCTGCCCCCGGCGGTGGCAGGCATCAGGATGTGCCAGGAATTGTTGCCGGGGGTACCCCAGTATGCTGTCTTTGAAACCAACTTCCACCGGAACGTACCGCCTTACGCCTATATCTACGGCCTCCCCTACGAGTGGTATGAACAGTATGGCATCCGCAAGTATGGCTTCCACGGTACCTCCCACCGCTATGTAGCAGAGACGGCAGCCGGAATCCTGGGACGGGAACTCCGGGAGTTAAAGCTTATCTCCTGCCACCTGGGCAGCGGCACCTCCGTGGCGGCCATCAAATACGGCCGATCGGTAGACATCAGTAGCGGCCTGACACCCCAGTCGGGGACCATCATGTCCACGCGGCCGGGGGATTTTGACCCCTGGGTCTTTCCCTTGATAATGGAACTGACCGGCATGACGGCCGCCGCAGTTAATGAAGTCATGGTTAAAAAGGGCGGCCTGCTGGGTATTTCCGGCTTGAGCGGCGATATGCGCGACCTGGAGGCCGCGGCCAGAGCAGGCCACCAGCGGGCCCAACTGGCTATCGATGTCTTTTGCTACCAGGTGAAGAAGTATATTGGTGCCTTTGCCGCCGCCATGAACGGGCTGGACGTCTTAATCTTCACCGGCGGCATCGGCGAGCGGTCCCCTGCCATCCGCGCCGGGATCTGCCGGGATTTTGACTTTTTAGGAATAGAGTTGGACGAAGGGAAAAATGAACACCGCCCCCGGCCGGATATCCTATCCAGGAAAAATGCCCCGGTGACCATCCTGGCCATTGACACAAATGAGGAACTGATGGTGGCGCGGCAGGTGGCGGAGCTGGTAGGGAAACCTTGCACTGTTTTATGAATTATAGTGCTATAAAGTGAAGTTTACGCCGGATTGGTTGTAATATATTAAGATCATGACTGGGGGAAGGATTCATGCCGGTAAAATCCCTGGACGTTGTCTCCGTAGGCGAGATTTTAATCGATTTCGTGGGCAACCCCAAGGGGTGTCCGCTGGCGGAAGTGACCGATTTTCGCCGCGCCGCCGGTGGCGGGCCGGCCAACGTCGCCGTGGGGGTGGCCCGCCTGGGTGGCCGTGCCGGTTTCATCGGTAAGGTGGGTCGGGACGCTTTCGGTGAACATTTAAAGAAGGTCCTGGAGGAAAACGGTGTGGATACGCGGGGTCTCCTTTGGGACAGGGAGGCCAACACCACCCTGGTTTTTGTGGCCCTGAATGAAAAGGCGGTGCCGGAGTTCGTCTTCTTCCGCCACGAGACAGCCGATACGAGGATGGATCCCGCCGAACTACCGCAAGAAGTACTTGGCGACACCCGAATCCTCCACTTTAGCTCCGTATCCCTGACGGTGGAACCGGCCCGCAGCGCTACCCTGGAAGCTGTCCGGATAGCCCGGGCAGCCGGGGCGGTTATCTCTTTTGACCCCAACTTGCGCCTTTCCCTCTGGCCGGACCAGGAGACAGCTAGGAGAAACATCCTGCAAGCCGCCGGAAGAGCAGATATCATCAAGCTCAACGAGGAAGAGCTGGCGTTTTTAACCGGTTGTCCAACCCTGGCCGATGGTATAGCGGCACTTCTGTCCGGGAAACTATTCTCCTGGGAGTTATCCGCGGACCAATGCACGGGGAGGGTATCACCACCAGGGATAAGCAGCAGCAATGCCGTCATCTCGAGCAGTATAGTTACAAAAATAGCGCCGGGGCCGCGGCTAATCGCCGTGACCCGGGGCGCAGCCGGGGCTGTCCTGGCCCAACAGGGGTTACAGGTTGCGATCCCGGCCCTACCGGTGACCGCTGTGGATACCACCGGCGCCGGGGATGCCTTCATGGCCGGCATGCTAACCGCCCTGGCCGGGATTTTAGGGGAGGGGCGGGATCTAACGGACCTGGAAGAAAGGGATTTGCACTATACCGGTCACCTGGCAGCCACTGCCGCGGCCATCACCTGCACCCGACCGGGTGCCATCCCGGCGTTGCCGACAAAAGCGGAGGTAGAAGAAGAGATACGGCGTAACTTAAGCGGTACTTTATGATCCATTGGTTCAGAAAACGGAGCGGAAGCGGAGAGGGTATGGCGATGGTCCGGTTTGGCCGTTAAGTAAACTTAATTAGAGAGCGCCGGAGTTATAAATCTAGTATCAGCGCGGCTTCCCGACGGTGGTGCGGAAAATGAGGTTATATTTCGCAAAGTAGTCAACTCACACCTTAGGCCAACTCATATCTCGAACGGAAAAACCGGTGCAGTGCCAGGGAGCCTGGCTGCTGGGACCGCTGATGGACGCACTGAACCCCCTGGTTCTTTATTTTGTCGGCTCCAACATCAACCGGCGGACGGTGGCTAATGTGAAAAAAGCCGGTATTACCATTGAACGGGAAGAGAATTTGGCCGGGAATATTGTGAAATTAATTATCGGCCATCCAGGCGGTTAATGGCCAATTTTAATCCTTGAGCAATTCCTCCAGGCGTCGGCAATCTGATTGACGTAGTTCCTGAATGAAACTATCGTCACGAAAGAGCGGATTACCTCCAGTTTTAAGGCAGAAAAGAGAAACCCATGATCTTAAAATGGTGGTCAAAGGTGGCGATACGAGGGATGTTTTTGCGACGTAAAATTGCGGCGCTGGAAGCGTCGGCTAAAGTAAGAGGGTGATCGGAGAATTTTTCCAGAAACATACGCGCTTCCTTCAGAATCGCATCATCGACCCAGATTATTTGAGTAAACCGTTCCTCAACCTGCTGCCTTATGATATCAAGGAACTTTAGAGCTGCCTTGGTATCTAACTTACGCATTAATAAAGTGTAAGTTTCAGATAAGATTAAGTCAGACGTTACGAGCAGGATACCTTCAGCTTGCAAGGAGATTATTACCTGCCTGGCTTCTTGATGATGCTGGTCATTTCGGACTAAATAACCAAACCACATTCCAGTGTCGATAAATACTTTCATTAATCAGCCTCCGGACCCTCTGAACCGTAAATAATTTCATCATGCCTTTCACTAGCGATAAAGGAATCTGCCTTACCTTGAAAAATCCCTACCGCCTTTAGCACGGGGTTTTTTTCCGGAGGAGTGTTACGCCGCTTTTCCTGTTCAAGGTACATGATTAGTGCCCGGCGAACGATTTCTGATTCGGAAACCCTGGAACGCTGCGAGTAATCTTTTAGTTCTTTATTCAGGGCAACTGGGACATATAATTGTCGTCTTACCATTTTGTTATAGGGCATGAGGGCAGCCTCCTTCTATTTCCATTATAAAACAATGGTGTATAGAAGGCAAGTATTATACACAAGCATCAGTGCTGACGCAATATGGAAACTGGTGGGAGTGGGAAATTGGCGTTCCCTTGCGGCTTAATGATATCGCCTTCATGGCCGGAATGCTAACAGCCCTGGCCGGGATTTCAGGGGAGGGCTGGGACTAACGGACCTGGAAGAAAGGGATTTGCACTATACCGGTCGCCTGGCAGCCACTGCCGCGGCCCTTACCTATACCCGCCCGGGCGCCATCCCGGCGTTGCCGACGCAAGCGGAAGTGGAAGAAGAGATACAGCGTAACTTAAGAAGAGTAGGGTTTTAAAGTTAATAATCCTTCAACAGGCTCAAAGTGCTTCGTATTCCTCGTCACCAGTATGGCTGTCAGGTCTAAAGAGGTACTGGCAATAATGGCGTCTACCGGGGCAAGTCCATTAGCTCTGTATTTTCGTAAAAGCTCTCCGGCACGCCGGGCAATATTAGACGATACGGGAATGGCATTAAAACGCTTAAGCAGACTCTCTATCTGCTCTTTTTCGCCTTTTTTGGGCATAGTGCCAGCCAGCAATTCCATTTCCGTAAGTACAGATATATGGCCCGTAAACTCGCCCTGAAAGATGCGTAACAAAAAATCTGTGGCCGGCTGAAAGCCCCGGAAGTGATCAATGAGGATATCGGAGTCAATTACAATGCTATTCATTGAGCAATTCCTCCAGGCGTCTATGATCTGATTTACGTAGTTCTCGGATGAAATTCTCATTGATATCATTTCTATCTTTCCATAAACCCGCCGTAGCTTTAAGTATATCTTCGCTTGTACCCTGGCTACCAGTTAAGGCCTTCTTTTTTACCTCAAGTATAATACTGTTTTCCCCGATCGCTTTGACCAGCAGGGCATCACCAGTATGAATCTTTAACTGGCGTCGAATCTCTGAAGGTATGGTTATTTGTCCTTTGGAAGAAATGCGTGTTTCCATAAACAATCTGCCTCCCTACCAACTCCTTACTCTCCATAGTTTATCATACCTGGTAAAGCAACGTCAAGAAAGGAAACACTCCAGCCGGTCCAGGCCTTCTTTAATGTTTTCCAGAGAGTTGGCGTAGGAAAGGCGTATATATCCCTCGCAGTTGCGGCCGAAGTCGATGCCCGGGGTGATGGTGATGAGCATGGCTGGCGAGGTGCCGGAAGTAACGATGATTTGATCGGGCGAGATGCTGACCCCGTACTTGCGCAGGTAGTAGCGGGCGATTTCTTCTCTGAGTTCCGGCTTGCCCAGGCTGTGGGTGTAGTGGGTGTCACCGTCCCTGAGGGCCCGCCGCGCGGCTTTTTTGATTGATTCAGGGGTGTCAAAATCAGGTTCGCCGATTTCCAGGTGGATGATTTTTTCTCCCCTGGCCTCCATTTCTTTGGCCTTTTCCAGGATGTCCATGACGATAAAGGGCGGCATTCCCGCGCCTTGGTGGCAATATTTTTTCCCTGTCAGGCAAGTAGCTCACCAACTTTACAGCAAGGTATTGTTTCTTTTTTCGCCGGAAAAAGCCTGTAATCCTGCCTGCCAGGGTTTTTGGGAATAAAAAAGCGAGTTATGATATAATAACTTGTGGTGATGGCAGCAATGGATAGGAAACTAACGGAAATAATCAAAAAGCGCTATAACCGCACGGCGCTCTTTTATGACTGGATGGACCGGATGATCCCCGATGAATGGCGCCGGCGGGTGTGGCGGGAAGCCCGGGGCCGGGTGCTGGAAGTTGGCGTAGGTACAGGGGCTAATTTTCCTTTTTACCCACCGGGATGCCAGGTGACGGCCATTGATTTCAGCCCGGGGATGCTGGCGCGGGCCAGGCAGAAGCTGCACCTGGCTAGGGTCGCGGTGGCTTTACAGGAGATGGACGTCCAGCACCTGGGCTTTGCGGATGCCAGCTTTGATACGGTAGTAGCTACCTGCGTTTTTTGCACCGTTCCCGATCCGGTCCAAGGGTTGCAGGAAATAAACCGCGTCTGTCGGCCGGAAGGGAAGATCATTCTCCTGGAGCACGTTCGCAGCGAAAACCGGCTGCTGGGACCGCTGATGGACGCACTGAACCCCCTGGTTCTTTATTTTGTCGGCTCCAACATCAACCGGCGGACGGTGGCTAATGTGAAAAAAGCCGGTATTACCATTGAACGAGAAGAGAATCTGGCCGGGAATATTGTGAAATTAATTATCGGCCATCCGGGCGGTTAATGACTATTTGCGGCCGCGATCCAAGTCCAGGGTGGCGGTTACGTGCCTGTTTTAAGGTTTTCTTAAAATTGGCCTAAAAAAATTTCTACCTGTGCAGTTGCATGTACCATGATTAACCAATAATGGCAACAATCTCACTAGACAACGCTAGCAAAAAAAATT